>NZ_DIXC01000024.1 GCF_002435945.1 Mesotoga sp. UBA6090 | reverse complement strand
ATGGTTCCTCTTATGGCTTACATATCTTGGAAGAGAGTTCAACGAAAAGCGGTCATTGTTCTTTCTCGATGAAAGAGAATGGAAGATCCTGTACAAGATGGCAAACAAAGACAAACCTTTGCCGGATGAACCACCGACGATAAACGAGATAGTCTACATGCTGGGAAGAATTGGCGGTTTCATTGGAAGAAAGAGTGATGGATATCCAGGTGTAAAGACCGTCTGGCAGGGTCTAATTAAACTGCTCATAGTGCTTGAATATGCAGACATTTTTTCTAACTAACTTATGGGTAATGATGAGCTTATAGGGGGGAGGGTCTTCCCGGTCTCCTTTCTTCGGAAGGTAGCGTTGCACCCATCAACTTGTATTTCTTTGTTATTCAACAAAGATGTGCATTACTAGAATGTTAAAAATGGATTCCCAAAGGGAAGGGATGTGGAAATCATCGGATTCCATAGCAATTAGAAGTACGGAAGGCATAAATGCTTCTGAGTATTCAGCATGGTCTGTCATTAGTTCTCATCGATAATTGTCTGAGTGGGAGAAGACAGTATAATGAACTTAGTTTCGTCAGTGAAGAAAGTATCTTTTGAAGAGTTTCGTTTTTTTATGAGTTTCATTCGACAAGGGATATTTTATTGAGATCAGAAATCGAGAAAAGTGGTTGTTTGGGAGGATCGGACTGATGAATAAAAAGACAAGAAAGAGATTGGTGATTCTTATGTTTCTCTTACCCAGTATCTGTGGGCTCATCTTCTTCCAAGTCTTTCCCATTGTTTACTCCTTCATTCTCAGTCTCACAGACTGGGATGTTCTAAGTAAGGCCAATTTCGTGGGCACAGAGAACTACAAGAGGATATTTGAGAGCGAAGAGTTCTGGAGAGTTCTCATCAATACTCTTTACTACATAGTTCTATACATACCTCTGATGATAATCACTTCGATGTCCCTGTCGATGCTTCTGAATGTAAGAACAAGGTTCACAGGAGTGTTTCGGACAATATTCTATATTCCAGTTTTGAGCTCCTGGGTCGCTGCAGCAATGGTTTGGCGATGGCTTCTCAGCCCTTACTACGGTCCAATAAATTCGATTCTGGGCATAGTCGGTTTACAGGGTCCGTCGTGGTTGTACGACAAGGTCTGGGCAATGCCGGGAATAGTACTGGCAAGCGTCTGGAAGGACATGGGCTTCTTCGGGCTGATCTTCCTAGCCGGCCTGCAGGGCATAAACCCTTCCTATTATGAAGTGGCTTCGATAGACGGCGCGAAGAGATGGCAGAAGTTCAGATACATAACTCTCCCTCTCATCTCTCCTACTATGTTTTTCGTACTCATAATGGCCATAATCAACTCTTTTCAGCTATTTCCCCAGGTCATGATAATGACTAAAGGGGGCCCTCATGGGTCGACGCAGGTGATGATGGAGAGAATCTACAACTACGCCTTCACTTACTACAAGATGGGCTACGCGACAGCTCTGTCCTGGGTTATGTTCTGTTTTATTCTGGTCGTAACCCTTGTTCAGTGGAAGATGCAAAGAAAGTGGGTGCACTATGAATCTTAAGAAGCTCTCGAGACGGACTGTGTATTACCTGGTGATGCTAGCGTTTTCCTTCTTCATTCTGCTTCCCTTCTTCTGGATGGTCTCCACATCTCTGAAGGAAGCTAAAGCGCTAACAGTGCTGCCCATTCAATGGTTTCCGGAAAAAATAAGCTTCGATGGGTTCGTCAAGATCTTCGATGTCTTCCCTTTTGGACGGGCAATTTTCAACAGCATATTCATTTCGGTACTGATCACGTTCGTTACGGTGATGTCTGCATGTATGGCTGCGTATGTCTTCTCAAAGATCAAATTCAGAGGCAGAGAAGTTTTGTTTGGAATTTACATAGCAACGATGATGATTCCGGCTACTATCACAATGATACCGAACTACCTCACCCTAAAGCATCTCTCGCTGCTAAACAGCTATGTGGGCATCATGCTCCCATCTCTCTTCAACGCATTTGGAACATTCATGATCAGGCAGTACATGAGAACCATACCAGATGATTTCGTTGAAGCGGCCGTTCTCGACGGCGCATCGCATTTCAGGATCTTCTTTAGAATGATACTGCCTCTGTCAAAGCCCGCCGTTGCGACACTAACCGTCATCACGTTCATGGGAGCCTGGAACGATTACTTATGGCCGCTCATAGTTCTAACAGACAAGAACAAGATGACCCTACCGGTCGGTCTCAGTCTACTAAATGGCCAGCACCAGAGCGACTACAACATGCTTATGGCCGGGGCTCTAATATCTATGATTCCAATACTGCTAATCTACACATTCGCTCAGAGATACTTCGAACAGGGGCTCAGTGTAGGTGGTATAAAAGGCTAAAAGGAGTGTGATTCTATGAAAAGGTTTCTGGTAGTTCTAGTGGTTGCCTCAATGGTACTGACAACCTCTCTACTCGGTGTAACGACTATCAAGTTCATGAACTTCTCTTCAGCAGATGCAAATGCGAAGTATCTTGAAGAGATGAAAGAGATCTTCGAGGAACAGAACCCGGATATTAAGGTAGAAATCGAAACAGTAGGTTTCGGCGACTATTTCACCAAACTGATGACCGTCGTAGCCGGCGGCAACGCCCCTGATGCTTTTGAGCTGAACTACGAGAACTTCTATACCTACGCGAAAAAGGGTGTTCTGCTAGACCTGAACGATCTTCTTAGCTCCTCTGGTTTTGACACCAGCGTGTTGAACGAAAGAGCGCTTTACGCCTTTTCTGACAATGGTGTGCAGTATGGCTTGCCGTTCAGTTTCTCCAACGTAGTGCTGATATACAACAAAGACCTCTTCGACAGGGCAGGCGCCGAATATCCGAGAGAAGACTGGACATGGGCCGACGAACTGGAAGCGGCCAAGAAGATCAGGGCTTTGGATGCTATGACCTTTGGGATTTACCAGCCAGTTCAGTTCTGGGAATTCTACAAGATGGTCCAGCAAAACGGTGGCGGCATTCTCAACGAAGACAAGACAGCGTTCACACTGAACAGTCCTCAGAACATCGAGACTCTGCAGTACATGGTAGACAGGATACTCGAGTCGAACGTTATGCCGAGCGATGCGCAGATGGCGGGCATGGGAGATTGGGATCTCTTTGAAGTCGAGAGAATTGGAATGATAGTGACCGGAACATGGGCCTTCTCGACATTCAAAGATAGCTGTGACTTCAACTGGGACATAGCTGTTGAGCCGGGCAACACAAGCAAGGCAACACATTTCTTCGCAAACGGTCTTGCAATTAGCAAGGACTCGAAGAAGGTTGACGCGGCCTTCAAGTGGATCAGCTTCCTCTCAGGAGACATTGATGTCGCCAAGATCAGAATCGAAGCTGGCTGGGAGCTACCACCGGTAACATACCCCGAGATAATTGAACTCTACAAGCAGACCACGCCTCCAGAGAGCAAAGAAGTAGTATTCAAGTCTCTGGACTATCTCGTAACGCCCCCGGTTATTGAGCAGTTCAACGAAATGGCAGACATAGTGAACAGACATCTAGAAGCGGCAAGATACGGAGAAAAGACTCCGGAACAGGCGCTCAATGATGCCCAGGCAGAACTGGAGAGATCCATAAGGCTAGACTGATCTAAAGATCGGGCCGGGAAGGAATCCCGGCCCCTTCCCTGGAGGTTTGTCGTGGCAAGCAAAGCCAGTAAAGAGACAATGAAAGATATAAACGAAAAACTGCTTCTGAGAGGGATCTATTCGAATGAAGGAATAGACAGGGCGAGCCTCGCAAAGCTCACAGGCCTAAGTCCTGCCACGGTTACTAAGGTAGTGGGAGAGCTAATTGAAAGTGGCCTTGTAGAGGAAACCGGGGTCGCAGACTCAACAGGGGGAAGAAAGCCTATTCTTCTGAGTATCCAACCGAAGAAGCTCTGTGTGCTCGGGCTGAAGATTGGCGTGGGCTATCTTGACTACTCATTGACCGACCTCTTCGGCACCGTTCTTGTAAGTGAACGAAGGCTCCTTGAGAATCAGTCTCCAGAAGAAGTCGTCTCAGCAACGCAAACCGTTCTGAAGGAGTGGAATAGGCTAATGGGCGAAAGCCTTCTGGGGATCGGAATCGCCGTCTCGGGTATTGTAGATTCACTCAAAGGCGTTGTGAAGAATTCCTTCCTTCTGAATTGGAAAGAAGTACCAATTGCTAAATTGATCTCGGAACGATCCGGAAAGAAGACCTTTGTGATGAACGACGTAGATTCCTTCGCTCTCGCCCAATTCTGGAAGGGAGATGTGAATAACCACAAGAACTGTGTCTTCATAACTCTGGGAGTAGGGATAGGCGGTGCGGTAGCAATCGATGGCAAGCTCCACCTTACCGGAGCAGGAAGCGGAGAGTTTGGGCACATGACAATCTCTCAGAACGGAAACGGATGCACATGTGGTAGTCGGGGCTGCCTCGAAGCTCAAGCTTCCTTCGAGGTTCTTGCCCGTAAGGTCTTTTCAAGAACGACCTCTTCAGAACTGAAAAAGCTGTACAGCTCCGTCAAGGCGACGGAAACTTCAGAGATACATTATCTGAAAAGAGCAGTTGAAATCGATAGAGAGACGGTTATAGTAGTTTTCCAGGAATACGGAGAAGATATCGGAACGGCCCTGAAGAACCTTATCAACGTATTCGCTCCCGATTACTTGCTTGTAGGCGGAGAGGCGCTAGAGTTTTCGGAATTCTTTCTCGAGAGTTCGATAGATCATGCAAGGAGAAACGCATTTTCCGGTCTGGCCGACAACATAGAGTTTGACATCGACAGGATAGGTGAGAAGGCCTGGACACTTGGCTGTATTTACAGAGTAATCGAAAGCGAGCTCTTTACTGTTCGAAGATGAAAGGAGCAGATAATGGAGATAATTCATACACCGTTTGGAATAGATGATCCCTACTATACCGTTCAGGGTTACGAGAGGAGTCCGCGTGAACCTCTCGAGGGCGATTGTGTGAAAGTAAAATTCGTGACAGACCCGATGACTGTCGGTCAGAGAGCATGGATCGAAGTCCAGGCAGGAGACAGGATCTACAAGAGACGCGCTCAGTACCAGCTCAATCACGGAGGCAAAGCCCACTGGGAAGTAGATATAGACTCCGAAAGTGTGGGAACAAAGATGAAGTACAGGTTCATCGCAGGTCGCGGACCTTCAACCTACGTCACTTCAAAGTGGCACGAATACACAGTGTGCAAATGGATAGATGCATGTGATTTTCTTTCACTTGAAAATGACATCCTAACTGTGAACAGAGATAGTCGAACCAGATGTGAAGCAGTCAAAGAGGCAAGTGTACTGACGGACGGAACGGAACTGTTTGACCTGAGAATCACTCTTGAAAGAGATGAAGACGAGCAGTTCTACGGACTTGGAGAACATTTCGATGCAATCACGATTCCCGATGGTCAGGAGAGGTTCATCCACGTATACGATCAGTACAAAGTTCAGAAAAGTAGGGGTTATGCCCCTGTTCCATTCATCTTCTCAAGCAACGGAAGGGCCTTCTTCGTGGACACGGGTTTCATGACTTCCGTCAAGCTAGACATATCAGAGATTACGCTGAGGGTTTACACAAAAGGCTGCCCAATTGAAGATACCAGGATTCATTTGTGGAAGAAAGAAACTCCATTGAAAGCAATTGAGGAAATCTATAGCATTTCGAAACCTTGTACCCCTCCTCTGTGGGCTCTTGGGCCCTGGCTCTCGGCCAACCAGTGGAACAGTCAGAAAAAGGTCATGGGAGTCTTGGATGAGACTGTGAAGAACAACCTCCCGGCAACGGCTCTGGTTATTGAGGCGTGGGCAGATGAACAGACCTTCTACATTTTCAATGGAGCACAATACGATCCGCTCCCGGGCGAGCGGAACTTCAGACTGGCCAATTTCAGATTTCACGAACCCTGGCCAGACCCGGCAGAAATGATCAGAAAGCTTCACGAGAAGGGTATAAGACTTCTACTCTGGCAGATTCCGGTTATGAAGTGCTTTGACGATTCCAATCCACAGCCCGCGATAGATATCCACTACGGCAGTTCAAAGGGCTACTTTGTGAAGAAAGAGGATGGTTCCGATTACAGAATCTCCCCTGCTCGCTGGCACGAGGAAAACGTTGTCGTGGACTTCTATAATGATGAAGCTGCAAAATGGTGGGCCTCCAAGAGGGAGTATTTGATCCAAGAACTGGGAGTCGATGGGTTCAAGACCGACGGCGGAGAACATCTCTGGGGAAGAGAGACTTTCACGGCAGCCGGCAGCGCGGCGATTACCAGAAACACTTATCCAGAGAAATACTTCCAGGCCAGCGCAAGCATCTTGAGTGAAGACGGAGCGCTCTTCAGTCGCGCTGGCTACACCAGGAGTCCCGCTTACTCCCTCTTCTGGGTAGGCGATGAGGATTCTACATGGGAGGCCCTGAGAGACAACATGACTGCCGGCCTTAACGTTTCCATTTCCGGAAACCCCTTCTGGGGATGGGACATCGCGGGATTCAGCGGAGAGATTCCCTCCGCGGAGCTTTACAGAAGATCTGTTGAACTGGCGGTCTTCACACCTATCTTCCAGCTCCACTCGGAAGACCCGGGAGATCCAGTGCCATCCTCCGAGAGAACGCCGTGGAATATCTCAAGAGCCTACAACGACGAAAGCATCATAGACTACTACAGAAGATTCGCATCTTTGAGAATGACTCTCTCCCCTTACATTTACAGAGAATCGGTTCACGCAGCCCGGACAGGCAGACCCTTGACATTACCGCTCTTCCTTATAGAGAAAGAAAACGATTCTGAAGACCTGTCCTACATGTTCGGTCGAGAAATAGTCGTTTCGCCGGCAGTGGATGAAGAGATGAGAGTCAGAAAAGTGATTCTTCCTGAGGGTGAATGGGTGAATCTCTGGAGCGGAGAGACATACTCGGGTACTGTCAGTATTCATGGTAATAGAAACGAAGTCTACCTCAGAAAGGGATCGATAATACCCGTAAGCATTCCTTCTGACGAAAGGCTTTTCGGCACAAACTGGTCTCAGGAAGAGACGGGACTACTTCACGTCGGGAATGAATGGCCGAAGGATATCGGCGAGCTCAAGAGAAGGGGCAAAACAGAACGTATGGCGAGGATAATCGGCAACGAACAGGGAATAATCAAAGTAGAATGGAGAGATATACAGTAGATGGACTTACTACAGAGATCAATAAAAATCATTGAAGAAAACCAGAGCAAAGCAGGAAGCTACGTTGCATCACCCAACTTCTCGCAGTACGGCTACTGCTGGTTCAGAGATGGATCGTTCACCGCTCATGCCATGCAGAAGGCTGGAAAGAAGGAGAGCGCAGAGAAATTCATCCGATGGGGTCTGAATGTTCTCAAGAGATACCGACATTCACTTGAAGATGCCACTTTCGGTTCCCGTTCTGATTTAAGTATTCTACTGCCGACGAGATACACTCTAGATGGCTTTATCAGCGAAGACGACTGGACGAATGCACAGAGTGACGGTTACGGCACATTCCTTTGGATAGTTGCCGAGAACTCACAGCTTCTAGATGAAAGCGACCTCGAAATCTGCGATCTGTGTGCGAAGTACCTTGAGGGAGTATGGGAGATCCCCTGTTACGATGTCTGGGAAGAATTCCCGACAATGATACACACCTCAACCCTTCTCTCCATAGTTGCGGGGCTGAAGTCGATAGAAGGTGTGATCAACAGACAGACTGAATGGAAGAGAATCCTTGACTTCATACTCAAAGAGTTGACATACGACGGGCGACTGAAAAAGTCAACAGCCCTTGATTCAGTCGATTCAAGCCTAATCTGGGCCTCCTATCCATTCAGACTATTCGATAGCGACTCCCTACTTATGAAAAGGACTGAAAAGGCCATAATCGACGACTTGTATTGTGATGGAGGTTTGAAGAGATATAACAGGGATACATACTACGGCGGCGGAAGCTGGATACTTCTCAGCGCCTATCTTGCCGGTCATCTAAAACTAAACGGCGAAAATACAGTTTCGGAAGAGATAAAAAAGTGGATAGAGAAAAACGTCGACACCAACTGTAGTTTACCCGAGCAGATTCCAGAACATCTGATCGATACGAAAATGTATGAGCCTTGGGTCAAAAAGTGGGGAGATATCGCCTCGCCCCTCCTATGGTCACATGCCGCATACATCGACATGATACTTTGAGCGCTGACGAAAAATAAGCCTTTTCGATGTGGAAGAACTGCTGTACGCTTGCAAGAAGACACAGTTCGCTTGAAGCTTAGAAGAGACGTCATCTGTCCACCGTTCTCCGAGTAGAGCGTATGAGCCGGGTCTAGGGTTGTGGGGTCTAGGGTCTGGCAAGAGCCTTAGGAACTGTTCTTGGAAAGAGCAATTCTTCGGTCCGACGCTACGCGTCCAGGTTCTTGGTTGGTAACCTGAGGTGAGAGGGTAGAGGTGTGAGGTGTGAAGAGCGTGAAGATTTTGATTTTCTAACCTCTAACCTCATGCCTCTTACCTCTTTTTAGAGAGAGAGACGAACGAGAAGAACGAGATCCCGTATACAATCATTATGGGATGACATGAGGGGGACCATTTCACGGCAGGCTCCACGGGATGATTTCAGAGTAAACCGTCTTTTTCACCACACCCGAGACCCTTCACTCATACCCTGCTCTTTCCGTCATCTCGCTTCAAAGAACCGCTGTACGTTTAGGAACAAAAACCCGCTGATCGCTGTAAGATCCGCTATTCGCTTGTCCCTTAGCGTTTTGAAGAGACGTCCTACGTCAACCGCCCAATACCAAAAACCCGTTCGCCGATAAGATCAAGATAAGATGAGAAGGATTCGAGCGGTTTGCTTCGCTCAGGAAAAGGCGAGAAATATGGAAGCCAGTCTGCTTACGCAGGCCACTCTTTGCTTCGCAAAAAAGAGGAATACTACGTATAGGTGAATAATGGAGTCACCAAAAAAAGAAAGAAAGAGGACTTTTTAGAAGCTTGGAGGGCACACCACCCAGATTCCTATCGCTACTTCGTTCCCAAGGTTTCTCCACTTGTGTGGTATTGTGCTGCTGTGGGTTATGCTATCTCCCTCTTCGAGAATCAAAGTACTATCTCCAAGCTGAAGTTCAATCTTCCCCTTCAGCATAATTCCCGATTCAATGCCTTCGTGGATAAAGAAGTCTTCCGTACCGGCGTCAGGACTCAGGTAAGAAATAAACATGGAATATGACTTGTTGGGCGCGGAAAGAACCTCGTAATAGAGGCCGGGCGCAACCGTGACAGTCATTCTATCTTCGCGTTTTATCAAACCTTTCATGAGGCTTTCCGAGGAATTCTGCTGCACAAGAGAAATCACGGTCTCTCCCATTGCGTCGAGAATTTTCTTAAGAGTATTAAGCGAAGGGGAAACCTTTCCATGTTCTATTTGACTTATCAGACTGGAGCTCACACCGGAAGTGTCGGCCATCTTTTTTATGCTGATTTTTCTTGCCTGCCTCAGCGATCTCAGCTTGTTTCCTATGTTGTCAAGTTCAGTCATCTTCAAGGTCCTTCGTCGAAAACACTAATCTTGACATGTCGCCATAAAGCGCATTAATTCTTTCAAACTCAGTATGATCATAGAACTTGCACTTGTTCTGTCCAAATCGTTTTGCTACCTCGAAAGAGAAACGAGCAGCCAACTCTATGTCCAGTTCGTGCGAAGAACCTGTTGCACATCCGGCAACGGCCACCTCGGTTGTTATCCCAAGACCTATTACGGGAACGCTCAGTAAAGTACAGGGCTGCATAATGCTGTTTATGTGATGGATTCTGTTTCCATAAGGAGTAACGTCTTGCATAGTTATCGGCAAGACTCTCGCCGGCTGACCAGTAACGGATTCATAGATATCGAGCAAATCATCTGAGACCTTCAGTATGTACCCTTCCTTCACAGTAGGTGTTATAGCTATACCTTTCCAGTTCATCAATCTGTTTCCCTTAGTTGTATCTATTGAAATAACTGCATCGAGGCGCCCCTTGAGCATTGCCTGCAGCGCCTGCCTTGTTCCTATCGGTGATCCCATGAATGGAACAGGCTCGTGTGGCTGTGTCGGAGCATCGGGACAGATGTGTGTCGAAACGTAGAGATTCCCCGGAAGCCTATCTCCCTGGCTGCTTGCTTGGGCCGCCTTCAGGGCCAGTGCAAGTGCCGCAGCAGCACCGTCTCCATCGCTAACAAAACCTATCACGTCCGGTCTAGCTCCAATACCTCCAAGCTGCCCGACTACGCCAAGAACAGGTAGAGAGGAGTCCTGTCCTTCGATCAGAATTCGAATCACGTCGGTGCTTCCTTTTTCGCTGCCAGCGTTCTCGATCTCTACAACAACGCCTTCGTATGGTGCGAAGAGTTCCGCAACTTCTTTCCCGTTTACAGAAGGGCTATCGAGAAACTCAAGAATATCCATTACCTGCCTAAGCATTGAAATTACCTCCTGTGTAATAAAGATGGCATCTTACCTTTCTGTCGCGGACGACCTTGAGTTCCGGTTTTATCGTGCAAGCCTCAAAGACCTGTGGGCACCTCGTAATAAACGGGCAGCCTTTGGGCGGATTTACCGGACTGGGAATCTCGCCTTTTAGAATCTCATTCGTCGCTTTCTTACTCGGATCAGGCTGTGGGACAGACTTGAGCAGTCCCTGAGTGTATGGATGAAGCGGGCTATCAATTATCAGATCTACCGGTCCAATTTCCATGATGTTTCCCAGATACAGAACGGCCACATGGTCGGAAATCTGACTTACGATCTTGAGGTCGTGTGTGATGAAAACATAAGTCAATGAAAACTCCTTCTGTAGATCGCTAAGGAGGTTCAGCATCTGTGCCTGAATTGAAACGTCAAGAGCCGAGGTTGGTTCATCCAGGACCAGCAATTCCGGCTGCAGAATGAGCGACCTCGCGACAGAGACCCTCTGCTTCTGCCCGCCGCTTAGTTCGTGAGGGAATTTCTTGATTGTTGAACGATCCAAACCAACAGAGTCGAGAATATTCAAAACCCTTTCTCTTCTCTCTCGTGAACTCCCCAATCTATGAATTCTCAACCCCTCTTCGATGATCGAAAAGACATTCTTTCTCGGGTTAAGCGAAGCATCCGGATCTTGAAAGATCATCTGGATGTTTCTGTAATCGGCCTTCGTTCTTCCAATTGGACTTCCCATATACAGAATCTCACCGGATGTTGGCTGATACGCACCACATATCAACCTTGCTATTGTGGATTTTCCGGACCCGCTCTCGCCTACCAAACTGAAAACGCCGCCCTTATCGACTTCAAAGGATACGTCATCGACTGCCTTGAGAAACTTAACCGGTTTCCCAAAAATGCTATCCTCTATTGGGAATCTCTTTGTAAGGTTCCTAATTTCCAACAGCTTCATTATTCGCAACCTCTCTACCATAAAGCCAGCAGCATACTTTAGATGAACCCACTGAAAAGACAGGCGGTTGCTTTTCAGCGCAAATCTTCATTGCCTTACTGCACCTTGGGTGAAAACGACAGCCTGTTGGGGGTTCCAGCAAGCCTGGAACGTTACCCTTTATAGAAGGAAGCCTTTCCTTTCTCTTCTCGGGAATCAATTTCGGTACGGAATCAAGTAGACCGAAAGTATAAGGATGCTTCGGATTCTTGAAGATCTCTTCGACAGATGCATTCTCTACCTGTTTCCCAGCGTACATAACCATCACTCTATCTGCAATCTGTGCGATGACTCCGAGATCGTGTGTAATGAAAATCAGAGAAGTCTCGAACTCTTCTTTCAATTCACGGAACAGATAGAGAATCTGAGACTGAATTGTCACGTCAAGAGCCGTAGTTGGTTCATCGGCAATCAATAGCTTTGGATTGCAAAGCATCGCCATAGCGATCATGATTCGCTGGCGCATGCCCCCGCTATACTCAAAAGGGTACCGGTCCATGAGATTCTCCGGTGAGGGAATTCCAAGATTCTTCATGATCTCAATCGACTTCGCCTTCGCCTCTGGCTTTGTCATATTCATATGGTTTACTAACACCTCGACCAGCTGAGCTCCTATCTTCATCGACGGGTTCAGTGAATTCAAGGGATTCTGAAAGACCATCGATATCTTTTTCCCCCTTACCTCCTCGGCCTCTTTGAGAAGATTCTTTCCCATGAATTCCATCTTGCGAGCTTTTACTTTGCCAGGAGGAGAAGGTATCAGACCCATCAGTGAAAGCGCAGTGACACTCTTACCGGAACCGCTTTCTCCGACTATGCCGAGCACTTCTCTTTCGCCCACCGAAAAGCTAATACCATCCGGGGCTCTAAGTATTCCCTCAGGCAACCTGAACTCGACCGTTAGGTCTTCCACCTCGAGAACATGACTCAAAATTCTTTCCTTCTCTCTTTGAAATAATCTATAACTTCTTGCAACACCGATCTATCCGACAGAAGATCATAGACTGTAAGCGCCATTGCTTTCGCGGCTCTTATCATTGCATTGTAGGCATATTCTGAATTCGCACAGGACGCGAATTCTCTTGTATGGGTAGGGATGTCCCGGTGCTCGGTAATATTTATGTACCCCTGTATCGCAGGCAACACGTGCGTAACCGAACCTACATCCGTAGAGCCGACTCCTTGTTCATACGTACGCATAGTTGTTTTTTCGCCGACGAGCTCGTAATTACTGTCCAATAGGCGTGCAATAGGAACGTTTACGTACACCTCTTCCATCTGCTCGGTTTGCTCCACCTCAAAATCACACCCCGTAGCCAACGCCCCTGCTTCAACTATCTTCTTGAACTTCTCCGAGACAACGTCGACTTCTTCAATAGTCAGCGCCCTTATTCCGATCTCGGCAGCTGAAAAATCGGGAATTGTATTGAAGGATTGACCGCCATTGGTGATTATTCCGTGTATCCGAACCTTCTCCGGAAGCTGCTGACGCAATGCAGAAATACCATTGAACATCTGAATCACAGCATCGAGCGCGTTTACACCTTTAGCCGGATCCGCGGCAGCGTGAGCCGGTTTACCAAAGTATTCAATAGAGAAGGTCTTCAGGGCATACGAAATGTCAAAACCCGTACTCATTGAAGCGGGGTGAATAATCAAAGCAGCGCTCATATCATCAAAAACACCCTTTTCGACAAGAACCCTCTTCGCTCCTCCGCGTTCTTCAGCGGGGCAACCTACCACAACAACGGAACCGCCGGTTCCCTCGATCGCTCCGCTTTCCTTGAGTGCGATAGCCGCTGCAATACTTGTAGTACAGATCAGATTATGACCGCAAGCATGGCCGATTTCAGGCAGCGCATCATATTCGGCCATCACAGCTATTCTCGGATCAGAGTTACCGTAACTTGCAATAAAGGAAGTGGGCAGCTCCTCAATAGCCGGGCTTATAACCTCAAATCCGGAGGCTTTAAGGAAATTCTTTAGAGCCTCAGATGACTTGTACTCCTCGTAAGAGAGCTCAGAGAAACCGAAGATCTTCTTACCCAGCTCAATTACATCACTGGAAATTCTGTCAACACTATGGATTATTCCCCTTTTCTTGTCCATGTAACCTCCTTCAAGACCTCAATCTGGGATCTAGCACGTCTCTCAAGCCATCTCCAAGAAGATTGAATCCCAAACAGGAAACTAGGATCGCTATTCCCGGAAAGATAGCCATATTTGGAGCAGTCTGAAGATAATTCTTGGCCTCGCTCAGCATGCTTCCCCAAGATGGGGTTGGCGGCTGAATTCCAAGGCCTAGAAAGCTCAATGTGGCCTCGCTGATTATCGCACCGGCGAAGTTCAAAGAAACATATATGATTATTGTTGGAATGATGTTCGGAAGAATGTGAAACATGATTACCCAGAGATTCGATCCTCCCATCAATCTCGCCGCAGTAATGAACTCCTCGTTTTTGTAAGTCAAGACTGCGCTCCTAACAACTCGCGAGAAGCTCGGTATCATAACAATACCGATAGCGAGCATCGCATTGAAGAGCCCTGGGCCGAGAACCGCCATCATCGCTATGGCCAGCAGAACATATGGAAAAGACAACAGTGCGTCCATTATTCTCATAATTATTGAATCGACTAGGCCTCCGAAAAAGCCGGCTATCACACCGATTATTGTGCCAAGAAGCGAACCTATGCCCACAGCTACAACACCAACCATAAGCGATACTCGACTTCCGTAGACCAGTCTGCTAAAAAGATCTCTACCGTAGTCATCCGTGCCGAACAAGTGGCCCCCTTCACCGGGTAAAGCAAAGATGTGCATGAAGTCCATGTCCTCTGCTTGGTGTGTTGCAATAAGCGGGGAGAACAAGGCGAGCACAAGGATTATCAGAATCACAACAAGCCCTACAACAGCCTGCTTGCTCCGTAGAAGTCTCCTCAAGAATTGTGCAGCTCTCATTACTGTGACCCTCCATAAGCGACCCTAATCTTTGGATTGAGAAACGCATAGAGCATATCCACTATGAAATTTACAAGTATGTATATGAAAGCAATGACCAAGACTTCACCCTGTACGAGTAAGAAATCTCTTCTCAATATCGCGTCTATCATCAATTTGCCCAGTCCCGGGAGCGCAAAGACGGTCTCCGTTAGAACAGCTCCTGCAAGCAGTGTACCAAGCTGCAGACCAATGACCGTTACTATCGGAACAAGGGCGTTTCTCAGTGCGTGGTTATACAGAACTAACCTCTTCTTCAATCCTTTAGCCATCGCGGTTCTCACGTAATCCTGCCTGAGAACCTCCAGCATACTCGATCGGGTGAACCTCGTTATGATTCCCATAGACTGAATTCCGAGAGCCGTAGAAGGCAGGATAATATGCTTGACAACATCCCAAAGTCCATTTGAAATGTTTCCAATCCCAACCGCGGGAAGCCACCCAAGCTGCAACGCAAACACGATTATGAGTATCATGCCGAACCAGAATATCGGAACCGATATCCCAACTAAGGAGAGAATCGTTATACTGAAGTCTACAAAACTATCGTGCTTGGTTGCGGCAAGAATGCCGGCCGGTATTCCAATTATCGAAGCAATGAATAGAGCGCTCACGCTCAAAAGAAGCGTTGTCGGAAGTCGCTCTACAATCAGTGAGATCACATCCTGCCTATATATGAGAGACTTGCCGAAGTTACCGGTGAACACCCTCTTCAGATAAAGCGCAAACTGAGTGAAAACAGGCTGATCGAGTCCCAGCTCTGCTCTAAAGCGCTCTATGTCTTGAGCTCTGGCGCCTGGTCCTAGAAGAACCGCCGCAGGATCTCCAGGAATAAGCTTCATCAAAAAGAAAACCGTCAGAAGCACAAAGAAAAGGGTGGGAATAATCTGGAGCAACCTTCTGACAATGAACTTTCTCACAACACCACTCCTTTAAAAGGGGATGGAGCGAAAGCCCCATCCCGCAAAAAACGATAGTCTATTCTACGTAAACGTTTGTTCCCGGAGCGAAGATCCGTATGGTCATATCCGAAGAAACCGTGAAGCCCTTTACCTTGTCACTAACACCCATGACAACAAGCTTGTGGTACCCAGGGAAGAAGAACCTGTCTTTCATCACGAGTTCCTCGGCCTTCCTATAATACATAATCCTTTCATCCTGATCAGCAGAGGACTCACCCAGCTCTATGTACTTATCGACTTCGGGGTTGTTGTATGTACCGCCATTTCCATAAGTTCCCGCAGTCGAAGAGTGGAACATGTAGTACATGAAGAATTCAGGGTCGGGATACCATGTCCAACCGATTGCGTAAATGTCCGCTTCTCCATTAGCAGATACTTCTATAAAACTTCCCCACTCGAGAGATATGACTTCGAGATCAATTCCGACCTGCTTTAGCATCGACTGCATAACGATGGCCATCTTTCTTCTGTTTGGATCGTCAGAAGTATACATCTTAAGCTTAAGGCCATCTGAATATCCGGCGTCCTTAAGGATCTGCTTCGCGCCTTCGGGATCGTAAGGAGTGTAGAAATTCTGAACATCGGGATTGTATGCCCACGATCCGGGGGGAATAGGTCCATATGCAGGAACTCCACTCTCATTAGGGAAGATGACTTTAGCTATCTGTGTGACATCTACTGCCTTGAAAATCGCTTCTCTTACCTTGGGATCGGTGGTCGGGCCCTTCGTCGCGTTCATGTAAGCGGCGTAGATGTTGTTTCCGCCCACCATTACGGCCTCAACATTAGGATCAGCGGTTACCTTAGGAATGTCCTGATCGAGAATATCGCTTGTAATATCCACCTGTCCGCTGAGAAGCGCAAGAGTCAACACAGCTTTGTCAGGGATGAACTTGTACGTTAGCTTCTTTACATAGGGTTTTTCGCCCCAGTACTCTTCGTATCTCTCAAAAGACATATGGTCATCCTTGACCCATTCCTTCAACACGTACGGACCAGAGCCGATCGGATGAAGAACGAAGTCGTCGCCCCAGCCTTCGACTTCTTCTTTAGGAACGATTGCAGCTCCGATATCCGTAAGAACAGTAAGGAATGGAGCGTATGGATACTGAAGAGTGATCTTGACAGTGTAAGTATCAACGACTTCGATAGTGTCGATCATGTAGATTCTCACCATCGGAGAGATTTCCATCTCTCTGTCAAAGCTATACTTCACGTCTTCTGCAGTTACATTACGCCCGTCCTGGAACTTCCCCTTCTGGAAGAAGACATTCTCTCTGAGCTTGAATGTCCAAACCTTTAGGTCATCGCTCACGGTCCAAGACTCGGCAATTAGTGGTTTAATCTCCTTGACATCGGCAGTGTAAGCTACCAACGTCTCGAAGACATTTCTCATTACCTGAGAAGAAGCCAGATCCTGATACATTGCTGGATCCATTGTCGTCGGATTCTGGTCGGTTCCAACAACAAGCTCCGAATCATACTTTTCCGCTGCAAATGCAGAGAATGAAAGTACGACTACGAGGAACATGATTACCAAATACTTTCTCATACAATACCTCCTTTTCACACTATGGTGCGAAGAAATTTCCCCACGATTCTTCTTGCCGAAATAACTGTACCTGAAGCAACCTCATGAATCATTGACTCATGATCCAGTCGGTAACCCATACAATCAAGATAGATATACTTTGAATCCGCAAGACCGCTAGGTATTGAGGGACTTCCCTCATAAGGCGAAAAGCTGAAGACCTCAAGTCGCGTCGAAAGTCCTTTCCATCTCTGTGCAAGGCACGCTTGCTTCTTATCTGGCACAACTACTGCTAGACTTTCGAAAGGACCCTGAGAACTCAAGAAAGACTTGATGACTCTATATGGCTCAATATACTTAACTATACCAAATTCACTGGTGCACAAAAGCATTGTCGGTTCTTTCACCTCAAACGCAAGAAGTTGTTCTCTAACCCATTCTTCGGAAAGCTCTACCTCTCGACCGTCCCGCAAGCGGCTAACTAGCAGATCTCTTTCTGACGTTGGTTTAGGAATGTCTCTTTCTTCTATAGTATCCAACAATCCGATCTCATGCACTTCAAAACGCTTTCCAACAATCTGGACAAGCTCAGGAACGAGATCGTCTCTAGGCGACTGGCCAATAGTCAAAAATGTCATATCCATACTCCAATTAAGTCTTGATTAATTAAATTAAATTATACTACATGACATCTCGATATTCAAAACCCATCTCTAAGATCCAACGAACGCAGTCAGTTGGCTTGTTCAGACAATTATAGCTGCATATTGTTCGATAGCGACCAGCTTTTGAGACACAGCACTCACGTATCGGGCTCCTACTAATCAGTAGAAGCGATATTTTGCAAGTGAGAAACTCATTTTAACAGTAGTAGGTTCCTGCACGTCAGATGACTTTGAGAAGGGGATTACACTTATCATTGCTCTTTCAGATAGAGGTCTGGCTTTTTCTTGCAACTTACATCATGAAACTTGCAACTCTTCGCACTTTTCGCGACATGGATCGAGATCCTGAGCAGGATCATTGCCAGGATGACATGAAGGGGTTGTCATCCCGTGGAGCCTGCCCTGAAAGCCTGCCCCAAAATGCTCCTGTTCAGGGATCGTGTTTGGGGGGCCTGCACGGGATCAGGCATTTAGAAACCGCTTTACGCTTAAGAACAAAGACCCGCTGTTCGCTGGGAAGAGCCGAGAAAGAGCATTTACGAGGGTTCGCTGCGCTCACGAGAAGACGAGAGCGACCGTCTCGCGCTCTCTCCTCTTCTCACACTCCTTAACCAAGAACGAATAACCTGGACGCGTAGCGTCGGAACGAAGAATTGCTCTTTCCAAGAACAGTTCCTAAGGCTCTTGCCAGACCCTAGACCCCACAACCCTAGACCCGGCTCATACGCTTTCTTCTCGGAGGACGGAGAACCGTTGACGGTTGACCTGAGAGGCTTGCTGCGAAGCAGCCTCGCTTCCGCTTCGGATCTTTCGAAGGACGGGTCCACGGTCTTGGACGAAGGACCAAGGACGTTTCTTTACGGCGACCAGCGTTTCTTATACCAGCGGCTCTTTTAGCCCGCTGTACCCGGAACTGGCCTTTGCGAAGCAAAGACTGGCCACCGAAGGTGACTGGCCAACACAGCAGACTGGCTCTATTTTACCTCCTGCGAGCAGCCTCACTTCTGCTCTTGCCAGATCCTAGACCCCACAACCCTAAACCCGGCTCACACTCTCTTCTTGGAGCATGGCGGACCGTTGACGGATAACCGTTCATTTTTGTATTCGCATCTTGGTACTTGCAGCTTCTAGAAAACTACCGAGCTCTTCGGCTCTACTTCAACCAGTTCTACAATTTGCCCTTCTTCTACAACTATTCTTCTGTATGCCAGTGTGCTATCAGTTTCCACTGCCCTCTTCGTCGTAACCGCAAGCGTATTAAGTGAATAGTCTATCGCGTCGCTATGGCGATGACCAAAAAGAGCAAGGGCTACGTTGCTAGTGCTGAAAAGCTCTAGTAGCTCTCTTCTCTGTTCAGTCTCTTCGAAGAAGATCCATCGATCATCGTAGAAGTTGTGATGGGCGAAAAGAAGGATCTTTCCGGCGCCTATTCTAGTCAGTTCTTGGGCTATCCATTTCATCTGTTCTTCAGAGACTACGCCGCTCACAAATCCGTACTCGGAATCGGCCGTATTTAGACCCATGAAGTGCCAGGAACCCCATTGAAAGCTGTAGTAACAAGGACCAAATACCTCTTCCCACAGTTCGATCCCGCTAGTCTTCCCGGATCTTTGAGTATCGTGATTCCCTGGCACAGCAAATACGGGAAAGTCACAATATTCAAGAATCTTTTTCTTTATGAATTCCCAGTCAGTTGTATATGCAAGGGCAGAGCTAGAAAGATCGCCTGTTATTAACATGAGATCGGGGCTTTCTTCACGAATCTCACCAAGAAGTCTTTCAAACAAGAGCATATTCTCGGGTTTACCCGGCAGATCGAGATGGAGGTCGGTAATCTGAATGACTGTGAAGGAGTCATCCATGTGTCCGATTCGAACGGAGTGTTCTTCCAGCTGATGGTAGAGATGACCGTTGTTCTCTGCGAAAACCTCAAGCGAATAAAGGCCTTCGGGAATGCGATCCGGGATTATGTAGGTGTTACTGTCGATTTGTGATAACTCATATGCGCTTCCCGTTTTGCTAAGTAGTCTTGCTCTTTTCTGTGAATAGCTTTCTTTTGTTAGTATTTCAAGGATGCGATTGTGACTTAGGTAGGGGAAAGCAAATCTCGGAGAGACAATGAATTGGTATTCTTCATCAGAACTCTCAGATGGGGACTCTTCTTCAGATAAGGCACCCGCCTTAACGATATTCCATCCAAGATTGGTCTTCATTGTGAAACCCAGAGTGTTTTCATCCAGCCAGAACGGACTTGTGGATGAGAAGAGATCCCTCGTTACAGGAGTAATCGAATAATCAAAGAGATCTATAACGAATACTTCTGTCTCTCCTCTGTAATCGGCAACAAACGCAAGCTTTGTGCCATGCGGCGACCAAACGGGAGAAAACTCATTGAATGAGCTGCTTAGAATCCCAGTCGTCTTGCCGGTTTTCATGTTCAGGGTCACTATGTCCCAGCTATCCCCGTCCCAGTACTGGAAGGCGACATCGTTGCCTGTCGGTGACAACGTGGGTGATCTCGCATTCTCAATGAGAGTCGTCCTCGCACCAGACGACAAATCCTGTCTAACAACAAACCATACTCCCTCTCTTCTTTCCGAATAAAACAAGAAATCCTTCTTGGAAGAGATTACTGGTTCGATTTGGTCGTAGTCCTCTGATGTCAGAGTCTTTATCTCTTTTGTTGACATGTCATACGAAAATATTCCCCAGTCACTGTCTTGATCATCAGGCAGGATTCTTCCTGCAAAGAGCAGTATATTGTCCTTGAGATATGGATATTCTGCTTCCCCGGGGAATGGTATCTTTGTTGAAACGTTTCCCTGAACTAGTTTATAAATTGCGGGAGAAAAGTCCTTGGATCTTGTTCCCTTTTCCTTGTAAAGACTGGCAAAGACTTCTTTTCCATTTGACGTCCCAGCAATGCTCGAAGAAAAGAAATCATTATCGGACGAGGACAGCTGGGTGATAACTTCTATGTCTTCAGGAAGTATTAGATCTCTCGATTCTTCTTCTCCTTTTGTAGTTTCAGGTTCTTCCTCCATCGGAGTAAGAAGGTCTTTTCTGGCAATTGTGGTTAAGAATAAAACCCTGTTTTCTGTGTGCTCTCGAATGTCTTCGTCGATTGTTGGCCTTATATAGAAGTTTCCTTCATTGTCCTGAATCAGAACTCCCTGAACTGCAGCGAAGCTTCCATTGTCAAGAGACGATATGTCGATGCCGGCATAGTCATAGAACTTCACTTTCATTCCAGCCGATACGTTGTCAAAATCATGGTCTGACGGTCCAGTCAGCCAGAAACCCCTGGAAATTGTTTCATTGTCGTAAGCGCTTATCTTCCCGAAAATCATTACCAACGAACCTTCAAGGTTTATGAGCTGGCTCTTTGCAGAATCTGTAAAGATGATCACAGGCTCGGGCAATGTCTCTCCCTTTCTGATTATCTCAATATCTTCAGGAGACGATGGTCTAATAACGAGGCTGTTTACATCTGTTGTATATCCAACCGTGGAGAGAGTACCCTTCACCCGTACAAGATCACCTTTCTCTACGAGCGGCTCCTTGAAACCTTGAGCATAGATGAGAATGCCTGCGCTCTTGTCTGTTAGGGCGAAGTAATTCGCTGAGTCATGCCAGAGGCCTGAGCTTACCATTGCTATTCCTTCAACCTCAACGATGTTGTTTAGAAACAAGTACCTGCCTTCGGATCTCTGTCGAATATCATTGATAGTCACGGCTATTGGGTCTACGAGTTCGACCGTTGGTTCTTTCTCAGCTACCGGTTCTTGAGGAGATGACAATGTGAAAATGTCGTAGCTGCCTGCACCATCAGGTCTGTTCAATCCCGAGAAATACAGTATCTGTCCGTCGGTCCAAAGACTTCTTTCGTCGAGAAATGTGTTTATATGTTGTCCGGGGTGCTCTATACTTCGGGTATAAAGATCCCAGCGATAAATATCATATCCTCCAATTGAGTCATCCCTTGCAGAATCAAACCATATGGAACCATCTGGAGAAACAAACACCGACCATTCATCGCCGCCGGTGTTAAGGAAGCTGAGATTCTCCGGCGACGACCATTTCCCGTCGATTGATTCAGCTTTCCAGATGTCTCTTCCTCCGATAGGTTCCTTTCCAGCAAAGGTGCCTTCCGAAGTGAAATATACGACGGTCTCGTCCGAGTTCACCCAGATATCCCACTCTTTTACATCCGTGCTGAGTTCACTTATTAGAGTTCCTTCTGTCCAGCCGCCCTTCTCTTCATCAAATACCGATCTGTAGAAATCATAGTCGGTATCGGCCGAGTATCTAGCGAAATACATAACCAACTCTCGGTCATTTTCTATCACACAGGGATTGATCTCGTACTCAGATGTGTTGATTTCGCCTGGAAGCCATTGTGGTTCGGCCCATTCTCCGTTTTCTAGCGTTGTGTAGTAAATGTCGTAGTTTGTCCCAGCGAAGTAGAGAATCCCGTCGTGAAGCCATGGCATCCTCTCTATTCCACTCGAGCAAAATGGCAGCATCTCTACTTCTATCTGACCGAAAGTCATGATACTCATGAGCGCGATTGCCAAAACGATCAATATTCTTTTTCCTTTCATAGTCTCCACCACCTTTAATTGTCTTTCAAAACGGCGAGCTGCTAATGATTCAGTTGAACCGGTCCATGTATCTTTCCGCTCTCGTATGCTGCTAGAGCAACTCTTAGAGCTTCAAGACCATCTTCTCCTGAGGTCAAAGGCTTTCTCTTCTCTATTACAGAATCGGCGAATTCCTTCACCAGTGCTCTGTCAAAACTCTCTCCGAAATTCTGCCAGAAGACGCCTCTCTTGTTTGAGAAGACTTTCAGCTTCGCATCAAAGGCGCTTACCCTGAGCGTACCCTTTGTTCCGACAAGATTGAGAGTTACATCTCCCCAGTAAGGATAGGCTTCCGGTCTTGACCAGCTGCAGTCGAGACTCATGAAGGAATCGTCGGAAAGACTTAGCAGGAGAAGGCCACAGTCCTCAACAGGGATGTCGTAGATGAGTCTTCCATATTCAGCCGATACCTCGACAATCTCAACATCTAGAAGCCAGCGAATTGTGTCCACAACGTGAACTGTGTGATCCATAACTGCCCCGCCACCGGAAAGCTTCTCATCTACAAACCATCCGCCTGGCATTCTTCCATGATTTGTCGCCGAAACCGAGAGGATTCTCCCAAGCTTGCCCGTCTCTATTTCCTTTTTTGCCTGTTGAATTGAAGGGGCGTACCTTACGGGAAAGGCCATCTGAAGAACAACATTGTTTTCTCTGGCCGTCTGCAGCATCGATCTTGCGTCTTCTTCGGTTGTGGCGATGGGTTTTTCGCACAGAACGTGTCTGCCTTTGTTCATGGCAAGCTCCGCATAGCGCCTGTGTAAAGAGTTTTCGGAAGTAACTACAATCGCATCCGAGTTCTCGATTAGCTCTAGCGGATCTTCGAAGGCTTTTATTCCGAAGAGTTCTGAGGCCTTTTTTATTCTGCCTGCATCATGATCGAATATACCTGTTACGCTCATGCCTGAGAAAGACTGAATTTGTCTTATATAACTGTATCCATGCGTGTGGGCTATTCCGAGAAATCCTATCCTGAACACCTACACCACCTCCAGAAGCTTCACAGATCTTCCGCTTTCCGCAGATTGGTTGGCTGCAAGGGAGATTTTTAGCGCTTCGATAGCCTCATTACCATCGACGGGAACCTTTCTTCCTTCTTTTATCGCTTCTATGAACTTGCGTATGTGTAATCCATAGGGGTCACTGGCTGGGGTGCTCTTTGAGAAAGACGGGAAATCCTTGGAGGCTGTTTGTACTCTCATAGTGGAATCCTCGTCGCTGTCGTAGGTTATCATTCCTTCTCTACCCACAAACTCAAAAGAGGTTGTGAATTTCGAAGGTGCCGTGTCCGGTTCCGCCCAGCTGCCCTCAACATGAGCCAGCGAACCGTTTGCAAATCTTAGAACAGCTATGGCGTGATCTCTGTTTCTGCCTGGATGGGAAGGAGTGTTTTTCACGCTTCTTGCGGTTATGGACTCTACTTCTCCCAAAAGCGTTCTCAAGAAATCGAAATCGTGAATGGAGAGATCGAGAAGGACTCCTCCGCTTCTACCCAGTTCATCAAACCAATTGTTCCATCCATGCCGTGGAAAGACGCCACCACGATACAGCCTTGCCATTACTACCTTTCCGATTGTGCCCTGTTCCATAAGACTCTTTGCCCGAGAGTATGCGTCAAAGAATCTCACCACATGATCAACACCCAGTGAAACGCCGTTCTCCCTGCAGACCTCAACCATTTCTTGAGCGTCTTCGAGAGTGCGGGCTATTGGTTTCTCGCAGAAGACGTGTTTCTTGTTTCTTGCCGCTTCCACGACAAGGTCCCTGTGAGTATCCGTGGGTGTACAGATGCTGACTATCTCTATTTCTTCATCGTTGAGTATCTCATCTACTGTAGATATTCTTGAAGAGGTGACTCTTGCACATTCAAGTGTCTGTTCTCTTGAGAGACTCGCTACGGCTTTCACATTGACGTTTTCCAGACCGCTATATGCAATGGAATGGACTCTTCTCATCATTCCACAACCGATAATGCCTACGTTTGTCATCATTGTTCCTCCCAAAATCCTCTATGTTTTCGATTTAATCGTCTCGATATCGAGAAAATCACTTTCCTTCAGATCGAGTTCCTGGATGACTCTTTTCAGATAACTTCTCTTCGACACTTGCTCAGGTATGTGGGAATCGGTTCCGTAAGAGAAAGCAACTCCGGAGCGTTTCATAATATCCAGAACTTCCAATCGTGGTGTTTTTGATGGCTCATGTATTTCAAGTGCAATATCATTTGCCTCTAGATCCTTTGCCAGACGTGAGTACCAGTCAGGCGTGAAGTGCTTATGAATGATCTGCCGCTCAATCTCCCTTTTTTTGTCGAATCCCGGATCGTGATCAAGAAGAGGTAGGAGCGGGAGATAACCCTCAACGTGTCCCAGAATCTGAAAGCCTCCTCTTCGCGCATTTTCAGAAATAATGCTTTTGTAAGCTTCCCAGTATTCTTCACTGCTTGCTCCCTCTAAAGGAACTCTATGAAGGCTCGCAATGACGTACTCAATTTCACTCATCATATAGGGTAACAGTATGCCGCTCTTTGCGAGTCCGGTCTCCACGCCGAGATGAGCGGAAATGCCGAGTCTTAGGGCCTTCTCTTTGAAAGCCCCGAAGGCCTCAAGATAGTCTTTTGTGAACTCTATGCTGCATGGATGGCTTAGCTCAAAGTGATCGGTCACGCCACATACATTCACATTGCCTTCCAAAGCTTCAAGAAGCTGGGGGAAACTCATCTCTCCATCTGAATAGCTTGTGTGCAGATGATAATCAAGTTTTGTCAGAATCAATTCTCAAACCTCATTTCTTCAGTGATATTCCATCGAAATCGACAGATGACTTTATGTCCAGTAAATCGAGAGTTGTTGGCGCAATATCGACTAGCGTACCTTTCTCTATACAATTCTTTGTCTTGTGAATATCTCTAAACATAAACACGGAAGGCTCCTCATGATAGGTTCCGTGATATCCAAAAAACGATCCGAGTATTTTCGACTTCAATGAGTTTGAATAACCTCTTTTCAAGCAGAAGGCGATATCGGCGTACTCCCGGTTATGCAGCTTCTCCATTTCTTCTTCTGTATAGATTCTGTCTATTACGCTGATCTTTCTTAGAGTGTCCACCAGAAGAGTTTTCTTTTCTCTTGCTTCTTCTGTAAGAGTGTAGATGTTTACGGTGGGGTACTTGAGCATCAGAATGTCAGTCTCTTCTGAAATACTCTTTCCCTCCTTGCCCAGTTCGGCTTTGAGACCGATGCTCTTTATTACCTCAGCTAGATCGAAATCCGTGGGACTGTCGGCCAATGACATTGAATGATCAGAGCTGATGACAATGACGAAGCCTCCGACGGTTTCTTCGAGAAAATCGGACACAAGCTTCAACTCGCCGTCTATCTCTTCCAGTTCTCTTATCGTCTTAGAGTGCAGTGGCCCGTACTTATGCCCTACACTATCTAGAGACTGGTAAAGACAGAAGATAGCGTCAAACTTCTTCTTCTCTAACTCTTTCAGTAGCGCCTTCCGGATAGCACTGCTTCTATTTCCGTCAACCTGAACATGTTTTACTCCTTTTCTTCCCTGAAGCATGAAATGCTGTATGGAGAGAATACTGTAGTTGTTCTCGGACAGACAATCTGTCACTGGCGGTCTTCTGAGATCCCGGAGTTTACCCTCAACTTTCATCTCCTCTCTGTTCAGGACGGAATTAGAGAATATTCCATGTTTCTCCGGATACACGCCCGTCAATATGGTGCTCATCATGGGTGTTGTCAGCGTAGGAAAGCACGATCTCATATCCTTAACCGTTGAACCAGTCTCGGCAATACTATCCAGGAAAGGAGTCCTGGCCTTCTTCAAAACCTCCGGTCCAAGCGAATCGATAGTAACGAAAAGAAGAGGTATATTCTTCATTTCAGGACCAGCCTCGAAACGACAGGTAGATGATCTGACGCGTACGAATCGACGGTAAATGCGTCGATGATATCGAAATAGTGATTCACGAAGATATAATCAATCTGCTTGCCCGGTCTATCTGCTGGGATTGTGTGAAGGCTCTTGTCGAGCTCATGGTTCACCGATCTGAAGTGATCAAAAAACTCAGGAACGCCATACTGGAGATCATACCATTCGGCGTTAAGATCTCCGCCAATAATTGCCGGAATCTCTTCGTACTCAAGATACACCTCAAGGATCTTCCTGAGCTCTGTCTGGACTTCCATGATTCCACCAAGACCGAGATGTGTCCCCATCACCAGGATATCCCGGCCGTCAACCTCAGTGACTATTGCGGCACATCCTCTATCAACTGCAAGCATCCATTCAGGTCTTGGAAGCACGAAACCAAATTCGGCCTTTATCGGGAGTTTACTGAGAACAGCGTTCCCGTAGTTGCTCTTGCCCTCTGCAAGACTGAAGAAGTAACTCATGTTGAGTTCATTGGCAACAATCTCTGCCTGTCTCAGTCCTCCGCTTCTGGAGTTTTCCTGATCTACTTCATTGAGGATAAGAATATCCGGATCTACACCCCTTATAGTCTCGACAACTCTTGAGAAATCGAGAATATCATCGATTCCCAATCCATGTCTTATGTTGTATGTCATTACGGTCAAAGATGTTCCCATTAGAGTCCCTCCAAGCAATATTGGAAACAAAAAGAAAAATACTATTCTACGCATATGCTCACATCCAACAGTTCGAATATCTTTCTAGGAATCTCCTTCAAATGGTAGAAACCTTGGAAGATTTCCGATCCTTTGCCGTAGGCAATTATCGGAACATAGGTGGCCGTGTGGTCGTTACTAGACCAGCTCAAAGTGAAGTCACCATCTGGTTTGCCATAAGGTATCGCGACTCCTCCGGTCTCGTGGTCTGAAAGTACAATCAGGAGATCTCTGTCCAAAGACAACTGCGAAAGCAAATAAGATAGCACGTCTCTGAAAGCACTCAGTTCAGCCAGCACACCCTCTGAATCGTTGACATGTGAAGCATCGTCTATTCTGCCGGCTTCAATTACCAGAAACTTGCTTCTCTCTTCATCCAAAAACACTTCGAAGGCTCTTTCAACCATTTCGAGAAGAGTGGGTTCACCGGGAAGCAATTCGTTCTCAAAGTTCTTGTCTCCCATGGTTACAAATGCAACGGTCCCTTTCAGGTCTTCTAATTCCGGAGATCCGATCTCTTTGAAATTCAACCCGAGGACCCTGTAGCCGCTGGCTATCAGTTCGTGTATTCTGCTTCTCGGAGTCGGCTTCTGAGTGAAGGGATTGATTCCCAGCTGCTCAAGACCACCGGCGTAGAACAAATCGAGAGGGCTCTCCATGAGAAAGTCCGTGATAACTTCCGTTTCCCTTCTATGGGCGTGAGCGTAAAGGGCTGCCGGAGTGGCGTCGTAGTAACGCGTGTTCGTTATCAGACCGAGCCACCAACCCTGCTCTTTCAGAATATCCGCAAGAGTATTCACTTCTTCACCCAACGCATTCACTCCAAGATATCCAGTAATTGTTTTGACACCGGAAAAGATTGCGGTTGCGGCTGCTGCGGAATCGGTGACAAGATTATCTAGAGCCTCGTTTCTACCGATACTTACGATTGGACTGTGGCTTCCCATGACTTCTCCCGTTACGAGTTCCGATATATATAGATGGTTAAAACCCATCCCATCACAAATCAAGATCACAATATTCTCAGGTTCACTGCTTTCCATTGAGAGAAAAACGGAAGATAAGAATAGGATCAAGATAAAAGATGTCAGAAGCTTTTTCATTTAATCACCCCTTACTAGCCCTTCAAACCGGTCATCGTAATGCCCTCAATGAATTGCTTCTGCAACAAGAGATACAACACCACTATCGGTATAACGGCCATTGCGGCTGCCGTAATCTGAAGATGCATCAAATCCCCATAACGCTGGGTGAAATACTGTACTCCGAGCTGAACTGTCCTGTGCTCATCATTGTTCACAACCAGAAGAGGCCACAGGAAAGCGTTCCAGGTCGACATGAAGGAAAAGATCGCCAGAGCAGAGAGCGGCGCCCTGATGTTTGGAATCACAATGATTCTGTAGATCTGGAACTCCGAACAGCCGTCAATCCTGGCTGCATCTATCAAGTCGTCTGGGATAGTAACAATGAATTGTCTCATTAGGAATATGCCGAATATGCTTACCGAACCCGTGACAATCAGAGCTAAATAGGTGTCCACAAGACCTAAATTGTAGATCATTATATACAGCGGGATTATGGTAACAGGAAAAGGAATCATCATAGCGCCGAGCAGAGTCTTAAAGATTGTATTTCTGCCTCTGAACTTGTACTTCGCAAAGGCGAAACCGGCAAGACTGGAAGTTAGCAATGTGAGAGTGACCGCTACGGTACTTATAAGAATACTGTTCAGATAATACCTTAAGAAGGGAACTGAACTGAATACCTCGACATAGTTATTTAAGGTGAACTTGTCAGGCAGGAACTTGGGGGGAAATCTCATAAGCTCACTCTGGTCTTTGAATGTAGAGAGGATCATCCATACAAAGGGCATGATCATAATGATGGAAAAAGCTATCAACAGCGTATATGAAATAGAATAGACAATGATGTTGGTCTTCCTCTTAGATCTCAAGGTCACTCCTCCTTGAAAATCTTTGTGACCCTCATCTGAATAAGAGTAATCACCAAGATTATTGCAAATAGAACGATCGACATTGAACTCGAGTACCCCATCTGCAACTTATTGAACCCAGTCTGCCAGATGTAGAAGACGGCCGTTTTCGTATCGGCATTTCCTCCTGTCATCATGTATATCTCTGTGAAGACCTGAATCGCGCCGATCGTTGAAGTTATGAACACAAAAACCAGTGAAGGCTTCATTAGCGGAATTATGATGTTCTTCACCTTCTGCCAGCGCGTTGCTCCGTCGATGTCCGAGGCTTCCAGAATAATCCTCGGTATGTTGTTCAGCCCGGCCAGGAAGATTATTATGTTGTATCCGACGGATCTCCAAACTGAAACGAGAACCACGGACCAGATGGCTATTTCCGGATCGCCCAGCCAGTTTATCGGCTCTGCTCCAAAAAGGCTTATGAGATAGTTCGCAACTCCATAGTACGGATGGTATATCCAGCTCCAGATGACGCTTATAGCAACGACAGAAGTCACGGAGGGAAGGAAGTATATCACCCTGAATACGCTCTTGAATCTCGGGATAGAGTAAATGAGAAGAGCAAAGAAAAAGGAAATCACGATTTTTGTCGGTATCACGCCAAGAGCATACTTGAAACTTATCCAGAGTGATCTCAGAAAATACTCGTCGGTAAAGGCTTTCCTGAAATTCGCGAGACCCACAAATGGTTTGTTTGGCAAGAGGATATTCCATCTGTGAAACGAGATGAAAAAAGCGAACATTGCCGGGAAGAAGGTGAGAAAGAAGACTCCAAATATAGATGGCAGAATGAACAGATACGGAGCTCTCTTCTTGTCCGGAATTAGTCTTACGACGGCAACGAGAAGTACAGCGCTGCCGATCAAAGAAATCCACCATCCGTAACCGGCAACGCCCAGAAAATCGAGAAAGAACTTGGATCTCAAAACCTCCTGCCATTCGGCTCTCATGAAAATGACAGTGATGTTCAGTACTAATAAAGAAACAGCTGTTCCCAGTAGAAATGAGATCTTCTTTGTCGCAAAGAACAGAGCAAAAAGGCAGATCAGAACAATATAGACGGGCAAAAGGTTAATAGTTCCCCAAAAAGAGAAGTCAGAAACACTGAATTGAACTTCTCCCGATGCGTAGGGCAGGAAGAAAGAGATAATTATCAGGAACAGGCCTGCAACTATTAAGATTTTGTTCAACACATTCTTGGATAGCTCGAACATTGAAAGACCTCCGCATCGGGCCTGCCGCCAGCCCCTGGTCTAGGATCAGAATATTCCAAAAGTCTCTTCTAGATACTGGTTGATTTCGTCTATTGCCTTCTTGAGCGCTTCTTCAGGATCTGCGCCCTTGTTGATTACGTTGTTGTACGCCGTCTCCCTGAGAAGAGCGGCCGGATTTCCCCAACCTGCTGAAAAGGTTGGTACGGCATAGTTCAGTGAATCTAGAATCGGGCTCAACAAAGGATCATCTGAAAACTCAGGATCATTGATCACGCTATAATAAGAAGGGAGTTCTCCTGTGTCCTTGAACCACAGTTTCTGGGCTTCGGGCGAGCTAATAAACGCTAGCCATTCCGAAGCAATTTCGGGGGTTCTGCAATCGCTCATGAGAACGAGAGCCCAGCTTGTCAGGACCGAGCTTCGATTACCCGTCTCGGGATGTGCAGGAGGGATGGCAGTTCTAAATACAAGATCAGGATGCCCGCCGACCTGGAAAGAACCAACCATTGCTCCATGTCCGAATACCATAGCTTCCTTTATCTGCCTGAATCCCGTCCACCTTGAACCGAATTCCGGTACGTATACTTTGTGTTCTAGCACCGCATCAGTCAGGAATGTCAAGCCTTCAAGCTGAGCGTCTTCATACACTACTCTAGTTTCTTCATCGCTTGCCCAGAACGTTGCGCCCGCCTGTCTCATGAAACTCTCAATAACCGGTTCGTAGCCTTCAATTCCGAGTCCGGACTGAACCATTTTGTTCCCTTCCCAAACTGTCAGCTTCTTCGCGTACTCAAGGAGTTCGGTCCAGTTTTGAGGAGCGCTGTAGGGGTCAAGGCCCGCCTGTTCGAAGAGATATGGATTGTAGAAGAGAACAATTGTCTGAACGTCGGTCGGAAAACCGTACAGCTGACCGTCAATGATGAGCTTATCTATTGCTGCTTCTATGCATGTCTCTCTCATCTCTTCAGCTGTTGCAACGCTGGGCGTTATCGGTTGAATCAGACCATAACCGAAGAATTCCTCCATGGCCGTGGCCGGAATCTGTGCAACATCTGGCCCGCTTCCTGCAGCAAGCGCAGCCAGGAGCTTAGTCTTGTACTCTGAATACGGTATTGTCTGAACCTTGATTTCTACATCCGGGTTTTCATTCATAAATTGAGAAGCCATTTCCATGATAATCATTGCTCTGCTTGGCGAGTGGTGCATCCAGTGGACGATAGTTGTTTTCGCCATTACAGAAGTAATCAACAGCAATGATGCAATAAACAATATAATAACTCTCTTGCTCATAAAACGCACCTCCTAAAAGATTCCCAGTATTCTCCCTATTGAAACTGCAAGGGGTGTTCTCAAAAGCTTTTGTTCTGTAACCTTAAGAATAATCATTTTGAGCTCAGTATGGCCCAGTGACATATAAGATACCTTGTCTCTAAGATAATCAACTGCTTTGTCAGAAAAGAAAGGGTTGCGGCTGTTAAGTACTATAGTGTCCAGCCCTAGCAAGTCGACGACATTTGCAATAGCTGCTGCAAGTTTATCCAGTAGTTGTTGAAAAGCTCTCACATAATCTTCTGTGTCGTTTCTTGAGTACAGTTCATTCAGGAACTTCAGAAAGGAAGGATCGTTCAATTTCAAACTGCTGTTCGGTACCAATCCGGAAAACGTGTCGTGCAGGTTTTTGGGATCGAAAAAGGCAGCCACACAGCCCCTCTTGCCGCACCAACATTCAGGACCGGAAGGATCAACCTGAAGGTGACCAAATTCTCCGGCACCTCCATGCGGCCCTCTGAAAATCCTTCCATCAAGCACGAGAGAAGCTCCAAACTCTCTATCTATGTACAAAGCGTCTCTTAACGGAATAGAGCCTAGAAGCATTTCTGAAACCAGCAAAGCGTTAGCGTCATTCTCTGTTTCGATTGTTGTGTCCCATTCGTCGCCGAGCTTCTTAAGATTGACCGTTTCGCTCTGCGTGTAGAAGCTCTTAACAACAGTCCCTGTCGATTCGTCCACTATTCCCGGTGTCACAATGCTGAAAACAAGGACTGAGGAGATATTTTCGTCAAAACCATTCCGTATGATCTTCGGTATTTCGTACAGCCTATCCAGAACGTCACTTCTCGAATGATCCAGAGATCGTACATGTTTGACTCTGCCTGACAGGTCGCCCAAAACAATGTTCATCGTCTTAGAATGAATGTGAACTCCGCCGACAAGCAGCTCTCCGTTGTTCACATTGAGCACCGAATACGGTCTTCCTTTGTGCGCAGAGGGCACGGGCGTGCTGTCCAGAACAAAGCCCTTTTCGATAAGCTGTTGAGTGAGTCTGGAAACAGTGGCTTTGCTCAGATTCGTGGCCTTGGCTATAGATTTTCTTGACAACCCATTTTTATTTCGCCAGAGTTCGAAGAAGACTTCCTTTTCTGCCTTGGATAAACAACGCAAAGCCATCACCTCTCGAAATCCTAATGAGAGCCCGCCCACTATCCAGGACAATGAACAGGCTCAACAAAGAAGAGAAAGGTTCTACTCCATTTCAGCCATGAAAATGTCGTAACTGCCCATACCATTAGGTCTGTCAACAGTGGAGAATACGATAATTTTGCCATCTGTCCACAGACTTCTTTCATCGTAGAAGGAGTTAATCATCATCTCGGGATGACCGATTTCTCCTGTAGAGGGGTCATAGAAATAGATATCGTAACCCCCTATGGAATCATCCCTCGATGAATCAAACCAGATCTTTCCATCAGAATCGACGAACACTGACCATTCATTACCTGCTGAGTTGACTTCTTTTACATTTGCTGGAGTCGACCATTTACCGTTCAGCTTCTCGGAAACCCAGATATCTCTTCCACCAACAGGATCTACTCCTCCGAAGCCACCTTTTGTGGTAACGTAAGCCTTGGTTTCATCGCTGTTAACCCATATCTTCCAGTCTTGGGTCTCAGTGCTCAGTTCTAAGACAACTTCAGGTTCTGCCCATTCACCTTTTTCTTCGTCGAATACCGATCTAAAGAAGTCGTAGTCCCTGCCTGAACCAGTATATCGACCGAAATACATAACGAGTTCGCCGTCGTTGTTTCTGATTACACAAGGGCTGATCTCATTCTGAGAAGAATTTATCGCTCCTTTCACCGGTTCAGGTTCACCGCACTCTCCATCATTCCAGGTTGCTTGATAGATGTTGTAGCTCTGGGTAACAAAATAGATAGTGTCTTCAAAGACCCACGGCATTCTGTCTACACCAGAAGTGTTAATCGACAGCGGTTCTGCTTCGATCAAAGCAAAAGCCGGTGTGAAAACCAATAAGACAGCCAGCAAAACTAACATAGTTCTTGCCATTGAAAGCACCTCCCTATAACTCGTATTATTCAGTCGAAAATCTGTAGGCTTCATCAAAAAAGTGAGTAGAAGTATTTTGTTTCACTATGAAACTAGTACAACTCCACTGTATATAACAAAAAAAGAAAAACCAAACCTATAGCAAACGAGTAAGCCTTAGGGAATAAACCGGAAGTCCAAATATCCATGAATAAGCCACTGTTTTGCAGTAAAGAAGCGACTATATTTTGTTCCACCCTGAAACTTAATATTGCTGATAGTTCAGAAAGGCACATTTTGGCTCGCTGCAGGAAGAATTAATACCTCCTCTTTCAGGCCTGAAAGATCCGCTGCACGCTTTGACAGCCGAGAAAGAGCATTTACGAGAGTTCGCTGCGCTCACGAGAAGACGAGAGCACCGTCTCGCCCTGTTTCCTTATCTCGTGGTCCTTAACGAAGAACTTTGACACAAAGTGTCGGAACGAAGAATTGCTCTTTCCAAGAACAGTTCCTAAGGCTCTTGCCAGACCCTAGACCACAACCCTAGACCCCACAACCCTAGACCCCACAACCCTAGACCCGGCTCATACGCTTTCTCGGAGGACGGAGAACTGTTGACGGTTGACCTGAGAGGCTTGCTGCGAAGCAGCCTCGCTTCCGCTTCGGATCTTTCGAAGGACGGGTCCACGGTCTTGGACGAAGGACCAAGGACGTTTCTTTGCGGCGACCAACGTTTCTTATCCCAGCGGCTCTTTTAGCCCGGTGTAGCCGGAACTGGCCTTTGCGAAGCAAAGTCTGGCCACCGAAGGTGACTCGCCTGCGTCAGCAGACTGGCTCCTTTTTGCCTTCTGCTTCGCGCCTGAGGGAGGGCTTCCCTCTCTTCGGGCGAACAGCCGTTCGCCCCTACAAGAAGAATATGATCCTGAATGGGATCATGGGATCACAGATAAAGAAGATCGGTAAGCGGCTCTTCGCTGTGTTCCTGGTGCGAAAGCGCCAGCACCACTTCCCGACGAAGTTGACCACGCCTTCTCACGAAGTGAAGAACCGAGTCTCCAAAGAGCTATAGCCTTTGTCTCAGCCACTTATTGCGACGCTATAAAACTCATACATACCTTACCGCAAAGAAAACCAATACTTTCTCGTCTATACTGAAAGAAATCAAGAAAATTCTTTTTTGGGAGAGAAGTATGTATATGAATGATAGTTTTAGAAGTGAAATTTCAGAACGAGTCTCAAAAGCATACGAACAAATCGCCAAGACTCATTGTTCCTCTAAGTCCTACTCACTTGGGCATATCAAACTGAAGACGATAGAACTTATTCATCTCATTCGCAAAACCTTTTGTCCACAGCTTTCACATGCCCGAACCGTTGACGGTGCCGCACTCCTCTCTGAGGCTTTGAATATTCTTAGGGAAATGATTAGGGAGATACGGCCTGAATTGGGAAAGGAAGGCGCAGAGGACGTTGTAAAAGAATTCCTGGGTCAACTACCCTCGGTCGCGGTGGCTCTAGTCAAAGACGTGCGGGCCGCATATGAAGGAGATCCAGCGGCCAAATCAGAAGAAGAAATCATGATTGCTTATCCAGCCTACGAGGCGATAAGCACTTATAGGCTCGCCCACATTCTTTACAAGCTGGAGGTTCCGCTGATTCCCAGAATAATGACGGAGTATGCTCATCAGAAGACTGGAATAGACATTCATCCGGGTGCAGAAATCGGGAGTTATTTCTTCATTGACCACGGCACCGGTGTCGTAATAGGAGAAACCTGCACTATAGGTCACCATGTAAAGATATATCAAGGTGTAACGCTTGGTGCGAAAAGCTTCGAGCTAGACGAGAATGGCAATCCAATAAAGGGAATCAAGCGTCATCCAGACATCGGTAATCATGTCGTTATCTACGCAGGAGCTACTGTGCTTGGCGGAAACACCGTAGTGGGCGATAACTGTATCATAGGAGGAAACGTCTGGCTAGTTCATTCGCTGAAGCCGGGAGAAAAGATCTACAACAACCCTGACACTTAGAAGAAACATGATTTCAGCGCTTGAAAAAACAAATGCGAGTTTGCTCAGTTTCCTTTCACATATGAGCGGTTCTTCGAAACGGCTTGCTTTGTCTTCACAAGTCTATTTAGGGATCTGATTTTGATCTTCTCGAAGGGCTTTTCTCGGAGAAAGCTGACCGATTATGGATAAAGGTTTTCAGCCTTCAACGTCCTTTGCAAACGTCCTGCAACTGACCACGGGGAACTTGCATCTGACTCATTCTTGACGAAGAATAAAAATGTCTTCTGCGGTACTAAGAACAAATTGCAGAATGTAGACAGAGAGTCTATTCTTAGACACATTCTTAATCATGATCGGGTCCAGCCAGATCTTTGCTGATTCAAACAGCTCTTTGCTTTTCGCTTCCAGGCATTCTTTCACTTCTTTCCAGGTCAAGGCTGCTTCTAATGGATCGGGCGAGTTCTCCACATCATTGAAAAAGGTTAAAGCCCTTATTATGTGGTACAAATCAACTTCTCTACCATACTTCATGACAAACGCTTGAAGAACTCTTTCCGAAGCCTCTCTCTTGAGGATTTCAGCGAGATCGAAATAATCCTTCTTCTCTGCTCATCGGGCGACAGCGCTAAGCTTCATAGCGGCGATATACATTATCGAAGCTACATCTAGCGATCTATACTTATTGAAGGGTTCAACTAACGCGTAATGATATTCGAAAAAGCACGCACGTACGCCCTCAATCTCTACTTCGAGCGTCCCTGTCTGAAGCCTCACATTCTCCACCGAAACACCAAACTGCTTCGAATGTTCGAGCAGCACTTCTGGCCAATAAGACCTAGCTGTAAAGAAATCCAGATCGAAACTCACACGGTGTTCATAGTACATCGCTAAAGCAGTTCCCCCCGCAAGATAAAAATCGGGGACTTTACTTTCAAGAATATTTAGAAGATTCAGTGCCTGTGATGATGGTCTGCTCCTTCTAAGCATCTAGTTATCTCCGATCTAGGAATATTCAGAATAAGGCTCCAAGAATTCGCGGTCGTCCTTCCGATTATCCTGCTGCTTTTAACTACCCCCGCAATCTCAGCCGAATCATATTCAGAAAGAAGATTGACAACATCTTCTATTGTTCCGTCTCTCTTATTACAGAAACCGCGAGTTCTATTAGGTGGTTTACCGACCAGGATAATCCTCACTTTCCTATTGTAGTAATAGCTGCTCTTTGGAAAAGAAAGGACGAGTAGTACAAACTTAACTGCAAAGCCCTGTCCTATATAATCGTCAGCCAGGAATCTGTCAGTTATTCGGCTTCTCTCTTTTTTTTTAACGCTTCTTTCAGTATCTTCACCTGCAATTTGTATTCGGCTATTTCTAGCAATAGCTTCTCTTTCTCTGTGAAAGAACCCTTGAGTTCGCTTGGATTCTCTCTTATCTTGTCAAGTCCCAGTTCCTTATATAGAACAGGTGGAATCTTATTTGGATCTCTAATGAAACTTCCAGATTGCAATCCTTTAAAGAACGCAGCTTCTCCTTCCTTTCTGTATTTCACAGTCCATTTACTCAATAACTTAGAATCGATTCCGTTCTCTTGTGCAATCTCTTCAAGTGTCCTGTCTGTCTCCACAAACTCCTTAGCCAATCTAAGTTTGAACTCAGGATCATAATACTTTCCCTTCGGATGCTTCATCCATATTCACCCCTTCTTCTTAGTCTACTATTCGCCACCTACTTGTCCAATTCCCCTGGGGGGTGAATACGAGAGCACTTCAAAATGTGGGGACAGACAGGTTTTCCATTGTCTGTCCCCCCCAGTGGATGAGGTTATCATCTGAACTCCGTTCAGCATCTCGATACTCCTTCATTGATTGTAAGAAGTGAGCGAAAAGAGGGCGACTAGCATACGCTTCACCCGCTAAGCAGGGGGTATTGCAGCCTGAGCCGTTCTTGCCCAGCATTAGAATGAAGCCGTCTCACTTTCGCTGATGATCCTGGGGCAACCAGTATGTTAACGGAATGTAAATAATGGAGTCCCGTAGAAGATTTCGAGTGTTGGAAGGAAGAATATAGGTGCGAAGCACCAGAACCATGATCTTCGATCTTTACAAAGCACCCTGGACGCATAGCGTCTGAACAATGAACCGTACTTCGAAGGATAGATTCTTGATCTGCGACGAAAGACGCCTGATGACTCTTCTCGGAGAACGGAAATCCGTTGACTGCATACTGCCTCTGAGTGTGCTGAGAACCACTTCACTGGTCGGTAATAATGAGTTTGTGCGCAAAGATCCTTGGTCGAAGTAAAAAAGCCGGAGTCCAGATTTTGAGAGGATTGACATTCGTGCATACAAGCGATACAATTGTATGCACGAATGATATTTCATTTTTTTGCAAGAGGCGATATATGTCCTATGTAGAAAAGATTCTAGACATCGCACGTAAAAACAACGGAATAGTCACATCGAGGCAAGTCACAAATGCGGGGATTAATCGTCAGAATTTGAGAATCATGGTAGAAAGAGGTCTTCTTGAAAGATCAGAACGCGGCGTTTATATCATTCCAACAATTCTTGACGATGAGATGTTCAATCTCCAAAGCCGTTACAGGAGGGGTATATTCTCTCATGGAACAGCTCTATTCTTGCTTGATTTGACAGATCAAACTCCGATCAAATATTCGATGACATTTCCGTTAGGCTATAATACCTCAAATCTGAACAAAGAAAATGTTGAATACTATCGTGTGAAAGACGGGTTGTACGAACTTGGTGTAATCACGAAGAAAACTCCTAATGGTAACGATGTTAGGGTGTACAACGCAGAGAGAACGCTGTGTGACACTCTGAAAGGGCGAAGTCATACAGATATCCAGATCATCAGCGAAGCATTCAAGAGATATGCAAAACTGCCCAATAGAGATATTCCCTTGATTTCAAAATATGCAAAACTAATGAGGGTAGAAAAGAAGCTCCGAGCCTATTTTGAGGTGTTACTTTGAAGAATTCGATGCAACTGAAAGCGATCATTAAGAACATGGCAAGAAGCAAGAACATATCTGCCCAGATTGTCCTTCAGAACTATATGCTAGAGCGTTTGCTGGAAAGAATTTCATCATCACGCTACAAATCGAAATTCATCTTAAAAGGTGGATTTCTTATCGCATCAATAGTAGGCCTAGATACAAGAACAACGATGGATATGGACGCGACTATCAAAGGGCTAAAGGTGAATGCTGAAAGTATATCAAACATGCTGAACGAGGTTTGCACGATAGAAATAAATGATGATGTTGTTTTCTTACTCAGAAGAATTGAAGAGATACGTGAGAATTCGGATTATCATGGATACCGCGTAGCACTGGAAGCAACGTACCCTCCGATAAAAGTGCCTCTTAAAGTGGATATAACCACAGGAGACATAATAACGCCAAAAGAAATCGACTATGAATTTAAACTGCTTTTCGGTTCCCGGAGCATCAGAATACTTGCATATAACCTGGAGACGATAATGGCCGAGAAACTAGAAACAACGATAACAAGAGGAAATCAGAATACTCGTCCCAGGGATTTCTACGACATCTATATAATTCGCAAGCTGCAATGGCAAAACATAGATCCGCGTACTTTGAAGGAAGCTTTGTTAAATACCTGCCAAAGCAGAGGAACTACACACATAATCAAGCGCTATGATGAAATAATGGAAACTGTCCAGACCAGCAATGCAATGAATGAGTCCTGGAAGGACTATCAGAATCAGTTCGATTATGCCAGGGATATCGGGTTCAATCACATCTGTCACACAATAAGAGGAATACTGGACGACATTCTTGAATGAATACAAATCTGCTCGAACTATGCTTATTTCATCTAATTCAAGTAAGATTCTTACTCTTTCCAATAAATAAGAGTCTCTAGTTAGGTATTTTCGGCAACTGAAAATGAGGATCCAACACGGCAAATACGGTGGACAGACTGGTGCCGCCTTCCCCTAAATCCACTCACTTTGTCATCCCGTGAAGCTTCTGCACGGGATCTCGCACTTGAAAACCCGTCTGCGCTGAGAAGACGCGTCCTTCGTTGTTTGTCCAAGAGGAATAACCTGTTCTTCGTTCCAGTGTGCCAAGAAGGCGAAGAAGTAAACTTCTAGCCATGCTTAATCGAA
>NZ_DIXC01000023.1 GCF_002435945.1 Mesotoga sp. UBA6090 | reverse complement strand
AGAGAGTTCAACGAAAAGCGGTCATTGTTCTTTCTCGATGAAAGAGAATGGAAGATCCTGTACAAGATGGCAAACAAAGACAAACCTTTGCCGGATGAACCACCGACGATAAACGAGATAGTCTACATGCTGGGAAGAATTGGTGGCTTCATTGGAAGAAAGAGTGATGGATATCCAGGGGTAAAGACCGTCTGGCAGGGTCTAATTAAACTGCTCATAGTGCTTGAATATGCAGACATTTTTTCTAACTGACTTATGGGTAATGATGAGCCCCACGAAGTAGAGCTCACATATGACTTCTACATTGGGAAGTGTCCTGTGACATTTGATGAATATGACAGATTCTGTAGGGAGATTGAGACAGAGGAACCATCTGATTCAGGCTTGGGAAGGGGAAGAAAGCCGGTAATGTGGGTGAGCTGGTTCGATGCCATTGAGTATTGCAACTGGCTGAGTGAAAAGGAGGGGCTTCCAATAACCTATTCCGGAGATGGAAGCCTATTAGACAGGAACAAGCAAAAGACAGAGGATATAACGAAAGTAAAGGGATACAGGTTACTGACGGAAGCTGAATGGGAATATTCGGCAAGGGGTGGGAAAAAGAGTATGGGGTACAAGTACGCCGGATCTAACAGCCCTGATTTAGTTGCCTGGTACGATTCGAACTCTGGAAGAATGATACACGAAGTGGGGCAGAAGAAGTGCAATGAACTTGGTCTGTACGATATGTCCGGAAACGTGTGGGAGTGGTGCTGTGACTGTTATGACAGTGAGTATTACAGCAGGAGTCCATCAATCAACCCGTACAACAGTACAGATGGTTCCTCCCGGGTGAAACGTGGTGGTAGCTGGCTCGACTATGCGTTGTGCGTACGGGTAGCGTTTCGCCTAGATGACACTCCTGATTACAAGTACTTCGACTTCGGGTTCCGTATTGCAAGGACGGTGTTCTGATTACACTTTATCATTTGTCCTTTTGCTGTGGCTTGGAGTGCCGGGATGAAGTCTTCTGCCGCAGGAACGTTTGAAGACGTAGAGGATTCGGTAGATTCTTGACTGCAAGGATAATAATTACTTCTTGAGAATACTAAACACCTTTAGGAAGACCACAGACACCATAGAAGCAAGGAGTGAGGATATGGCTCAAAATTATTCAAAGGACTGGCAGGTATTCATATCGTGCAAAGTCTCGAATGGAAAAAGAGGTGGGTACACAAGAGACTGGCATCTTGCTGAGGAGCTATTCGACTTACTTGAAGCGAACTCTATAAAGGTCTTCATGAGCAGTTTCTCTTTGGAGCAATTAGGAGAATCCGACTACAAACAAGTAATAGAAGAAGCACTTGACCAAGCCCGGGTTATGGTGGTCGTTGGGGCAAGCAAAGAAAGCTTGGATTCGAAATGGGTCAAGTATGAATGGAGCACCTTCCATAATGAAATAATAAGTGGAAGAAAGGAATTTGGCAGAGTATTCACGCTTATTGATAACCTAACCATAAAGGAACTACCCCTTGCGCTCAGACAGCACCAGATTTTCAATGTTTCAGAAAAGAGCAATCTTGTGAATTTTATAATAGTGGCACTGGGAATGAATCATACAGCCACCTCATCAACAACTGAGAGTCATACAGACAAAGAGAGAACAACATCGCCTGGAAATGATTATGAGTCAGCTCCACAAATAACTGAAAGCAAAGTGGTGAAAAGGGTCATAACCTCGGTAAACGGAAACGAGCTCATTTACGTCGAGAATGGAAGCTTTGTCATGGGGGACACGTGGGGAGATGGATGCAGCACTGGAAAACCAACCCACATGGTGACGCTTACGTATGACTTCTGTGTTGGGAGGTTTCTTGTAGTATTCGATGAATACGACAGATATTGCATAGAGAAGGGAGCAACGAACCCTGAAGATGAAGGATGGGGAAGAGGAAAAAGGCCAGTGATAAATGTGAGCTGGTTTGATGCAATGGAATACTGCAACTGGCTGAGTGGAAAGGAAGGGCTTCCAATAGCCTATTCTGGAGATGGAAGTATATTAGACAGGAACAAGCAAAAGACAGAGGACATAACGAAAGTGAAAGGATACAGGTTACTGACAGAAGCAGAATGGGAATACGCGGCAAGGGGCGGGAACAGAAGCAAGAAATTCAAGTATTCAGGCAGCGATAACGTCGATGATGTGGCCTGGTACGATTTGAACTCGGGATGGGTGACACAGCAAATTGGTAAGAAGGCGCCTAACGAGCTAGGATTGTACGATATGTCTGGAAACGTCTGGGAATGGTGTAGCGATTGGTGGGATAGTCGCTACTATAGCAAGAGCCCAACGACCAACCCTTATAACGGCACAACTGGTTCCCGCCGGGTGCTTCGTGGTGGTAGCTGGCGCAGTAATGCTACGCTCACGCGTGTAGCTGATCGCATAAACCGGTCGCCCGCTCGCTCGCGTAGCCTCATAGGTTTCCGTATTGCAAGGACGGTGTTCTGATTACACTTCATCATTTATCCATTTGTCGCAGGAACGCTTGAAGACGCAAAAGATACGGTAGATTCTTGACTGCGAGGATAATAACGACTTCTTGAGGATTTTGGAGACCTTATCGAATAGATGAGTTGAGACGAACAGAAAAGTCTGAAGACTTTTTAGACAAATGTGGATTAGGAATTGAAACGACGAGCATGACAATTCAGGAAAGGAATGTGTCCGATCTCTCTTCTAGTTGAAATACCCCTCTCAACTCGAGGATCATATCCAAAGCCCTGGAGGCACCTTAACGGCAAGAAATTTGCCTGTGCGCTATTGAATATCTTGAATAATAGTCAACCGAAGACCCAGTTGACAGGAAAAGGTCAGAAGATTACCGGATAGTAAGACAAAAAGCCAGGAAAGCAAGGAGTGAGGGAATGGCTCGGGACACTTCGAAGGACTGGCAAGTGTTCATATCATGCAAAGTCTCGGATGGAAAAAGAGGTGGATACACAAGAGACTGGCGTCTTGCTAAGAAGCTTTACGATTTACTTGAAGTGCAATCGATAAGAGCCTTTTTACGCGATTTTTCGATTGATGAGATAGGAGAGGCTGCTTACAAGAAACACATTGAAGACGCTCTTGACAAGGCCCGCGTAATGGTAGTGGTTGCTTCGAGTAAGGAAAATCTGAATTCGAAATGTGTTAAGCATGAATGGAAAGGCTTCCATAATGATATAGTCAAGGGCATAAAAAGGAACGGCCAAATCTTCACATTCGTTGAGAACATTAGAAAAAGTGAAATGTCTCGACAGCTAAGGAATAGAATAAGCCTCGATATTTCTGAAAAGAGCAGTCTTGTGAATGTCATAATATCGACTCTGAAGAGTCTGACTTTAGCAAACGGCGACGCGTTAGTGTGTGTAGAAGGCGGAAGCTTTGTTATGGGAGACGCATTAGGCGGTTTTGACAATGAAAAGCTGACTCATAAAGTAGAGCTTACATATGACATCTACACAGAGAGGTTTCTTATAGTATTCGATGAATATGACGGTTATTGCATGGAGAAGGGAACAACTAAACCAGAAGATTCGGGATGGGGAAGGGGAAGAAGGCCAGTTATAAATGTTAGCTGGTTTGATGCAATGGAATACTGCAACTGGCTGAGTGAAAAGTAAGGGCTTCAAATAGCCTATTCCGGAGATGGAAGTCTTTTAGACGTGAATAAGAGAAAGACGGAGGACAAAACGAAAGTGAAGGGATACAGATTGCTGACTGAAGCTGAATGGGAATACGCTGCACGGGGTGGGAACAAGAGCATGGGTTACATGTACGCCGGATCTGACAACCCGGACTCTGTTGCCTGGTATGATTCCAACTCAGGGAGCAAGACTCACGAAGTCGGTCAGTTGAAGTGCAATGAACTGGGAATGTATGGCATGAGCGGAAACGTGGAGGAATGGTGCAGCGACTTTTGTGACGAAGAATTCCACGGTGAAAGCCCAACAATCAATCTATACAACGGTTCAAACGGCTCCAGGAGGCTTAGACGTGGTGACAGTTGGAGCCACAGTGCGGCGGGATTGTTTGTGAGTGGTCGCAACTGTAGCATCCCTACTTGCAAGTGTAACCGTCTTGGTTTTCGTATTGCGTTGAATCTTTCAAAAGTGTTTTCTAGAGACATCCTTCACCTAAAAAAGAGGAGGTGTGGCGATGTTTTCTGACACGGTATTTGTCTTCAGCTCAAGACCTGTATCGATAAGGTTTTCGGATGATGAGAAGACTCTAGTGTCTCTTGATCACTTCGGTACGATAGCGAAATATGATTTGACTTCCAGGAAACTACTAAAAATCTCAAAACCCTTCGGCCATCTCGATATCTGTCCCGGAGTTCTCTTTTTACGTAATGGAAGGCTGTTTGCTGCCATACCAAGTATCGAATACATTCTTATTGTCGATACTGAGGAATTCAGAGTAATTGACAAGATCTCTTATGGGAAAGAGATTCTCTCTCTGTCGATTGATAAAACCGGGAATTACCTTGCCTTTGTCAGCCGCGGAAATTTCCTCACTGTAATTTCGATTCAGGATCACACAAGAATACTTTCTGACGTTTCGTGCAATGAAGTAGTATCGGCTTTTGCATTCGACTCATTGAGAATGAGTCTGTTCGCTGCAACGGAAGAAGGTAGTATCTTCAAGTTCGAAGCGGGAGAAAAGAAATGCTCAATGCTATTTCGGGCAGATTTTGGATGCGAGCTATATGAACTGGAAATTAGTAGAAGCTCAGAAAATCTGATCGCAGCAGGGATCGGAGGATGCCTGTTTGCAATTGATCCGGCAACTGGAGAGGAAAAATGGAGTATCGAGGAACACATATGCGACAGGTTGCTGGGAGTGGGCAAGCTCGATATATCAGTTCTCGTTGTCAATGAAGCGAGGGAAGAGCTTATCTCACTTGATTTGATTGACGGAAGAGTTCTTTGGCGAAGCAAGATCGACTTTCGGGAAATCGGAGCTATCGCGTATGAATTCTCATCGGACGGTGAGCGAGTTTTGATCGTCTCAGATGGCAAATTCGAATTACGTGATCTTTCGAATGGGGAGATACTATCACGCTTTCCCGTTATTGGAGCTTCAACCTTAATAGCCATAAGCGACTCCGAAAGATATGTGGCTTCACGCCATCTCGATAACAGAATAATGGTTTTTGACACCGAAAGTGGTGATGTTTTCAATATAGAGAACTCAGTGGAAGAACCGGTAGAAGCGATGATCTTCGAAAAAGGGACTTCGTCCCTGATATTTAGCATCAAGAATCTTATCTACAAAGTGAGGATCCCAACACAGACAATTGAGAATCAGTTAGATGTAGGTTGCCGAGTAAGCTGCATGACTTTTCAGGGAGATCATAGGCTCTTTATTGGAACTCATGATGGCAAGCTGTTAGAAGTCAATTCAAGGTCTTTCAAACTAAAAGATGAAGTGCAATCCTTTGAGAGATGTGTTACACATCTTACCTGCGGTAATGGCAGGTTGTTTGCGTCTTCAATAGACGGTCAGATAGTGATCTTTGATATGTTTGATTTCAAGGAGATGAAAAGAATCAGCGGAAGAATGGGGCCCATAGCTTCACTGTCGGTGGACAGCAACGCAAGTTTCACAATTGCAGTAGGCTGGAACGGCAGGATTGCCCTTTTTGAATGTGAAAGCGGAAACCGTCTGGGAATCTCGGAGTCAATTTTAGGAGTTAGTGGTGAGTGCACAACTGTCCTAAGAAGGAATTTGAGATATCTCTTTGTTGAAACCTGTGAAGGCGCAGGCATATTCAAAATTCTATCGCAATCAATGCTAAACAGGAGAGTGATAGACGAACCGAAATCCCCGTTGGTCTGTGTTCTGGAAGACAGTCACCGCGTTCACGGTGTTTTCTTGGGAAAGCTCACTGTAGTACAGGTGGGTCTTGTTGCACCGGATGTGCCAGGCACATTGTCCCGAGAGGACTACATAAGCCCTTCTTTTGCACTTTCAGACAATGTTATTGCCGTTGGTGTTTTGGGTGGGGGGTTGCTGATTCAGAAGGTTGGACAGGAGCTGAGAAGTGAAGTGGAGTACCGGCCGACGAGACTGGCTATTGAAGAGATGACAGAAGCGTTCAACAGAAGATTGAAAATCTTCGAAAAAGTGAGGTTATTCGTAGTGGAAGGAGAATTCTTCATCATGACCAGGCCTGGATCAGACATAAATGAGAGTAACTACTCTCTTGTAGCCGTCGAGCTCGACTACAGTTTCCTAATATCCGCCGAGCCAATCACCTTTGAACAGTATTTCTTTCTGAGTGATGAAGGAGATGAAAAGACCGATTCTCAAGATCACACTTCTTCTGTGAAAAGGCTTTCGCGTCCGAAAAACGCTAACTGGGAGGATGCAATTGCTTATTGCAACTATCTTAGTGAGCTGAAAGGGTTGCCCTTAGCCTACAGCAGAAATGGAGAGCTGTTGGACGGTAACGGCAATATTACAACTCACATAGAGAGAGTAGAAGGTTACAGACTTCCGACTGATGCCGAGTGGGAACTTGCCTCCGGCTATTTCATGGCAGGAAGAAATCCATCTACCGAAAACCTCTGGAACTGGTGTACAGATGCTTATTCTCCTTCGTCAGCAGTAATGTTCCATAACCCATGCTTTCAACGGGGTTATCCTCAGAGAATCGCGAGAAGAATATCTCCGCCGGATGTGGATGATTATTCTATTAGGAGTGCACTAAGTCCTTTTTATCAGGACAAGGACGTCTGCTTCAGAGTTGTATTGACGATTACCGGACCGGAAAAACAAGAAAAGACAAGAAGCGTTGAAGAATACTCCGACTAACTTGGTTCGACAAAGTAATTGTGGAATATTGATGCAAAAAAGCGCTTGGTAAGATCTAAATCTTGCGGCATGCAAGCTCTTATGAAAAAAGAGTGGAGCTGCTTTAGTATAGATCTTGGTTGCGGAATGTTAAGCATAGTAGCAGAACAATGGAAGCTATTTCGAGGTGATTCATGAAAGATCTGAACTGGCCTTATAAAGGTCTATCTGATAATCTCCAACCAATAGCAAGTGGGCATCTAATAGTGGTTGGAGGACTGTATATGAGCGGAAAAACAACACTTCTGCTAAATCTGGCGTACAAATTTGCTCTTGAAGGTGGACGGGTTGCCTTTTTCTCAAATAGTGAGCGCTCAAAAAGTCTTCAGATAAAACTTTTGCGTAGAATTTTCGAATCACAGCTAAAGCTAATAGATACAAGAATTCTGCCCACAGATGAATTAGATGAATTGAATCGCAGTTTGTATGAACTCAACCAGCTTACATTAGATATTGTGGATTTGAAGGAACGTAGCGTAGAAAGAGCGATAGATGTTGCAACCGAACTCCATCACTCTAGAGGAATCGAAATCTTCGTCATCGACGACCTTTACCTCTTGTCAGGAAAGAGGAAAGCTTGTCGGCTTCTGAAGAAAGTTGGAATGAACCTGGGCATTGTATTCATCCTTGCGACAAAGCTTAAAGTCTCCGCATTTAGAAATGCTGGAAAGATACTAAGAATAGAGGATTTTGAAGGGAACGGGTCATACTTGGCAGAAGCCGATACCATTATGATGCTTCACTGTCCACCAGATGATTGGTCAAGTTCATATGGAATAGACAAGGTTGAAGTCACAATATCCAGAGCCGGTGGCGTCGATGTAGATTTAGCGGAAGTTCTTCAATTTGACTGGAGCAAGGCAACTGTAAATGACTAGTCATGAGAGGCAAGAAAGCCTTGAGCCTTGGACAGATGGTGGGTCTAGAGTTGCTTTCTTCGAATGGCACCTCTTTTTGAAGCGAAAATGATTTCTGTTTGCATATATGATTTATGGTGCTCAGAAACTCTTTTTGACTAGTGCTTTCAACTTGTTGGATAGTAGTGATCTAGATTCTACAGAAGGAAGAGAAGTGAGAATGTTTGAATTGTTTGAATTGAAAGATAGACAAACTACTGAAAAAAGCATAAAAAGTTTTGAAAAAGAGTCTGACCCAACTTATGGCATGCCGAATTTTGCCGACGACTCAACAACCTATCTCCGATCGTGAAGAAATGCGAGCTGACTTGATCCGGAAAGTCCAGTATGTTCCTTTCAATGAAAAAAACCAGGAGATGCTTTCTTATGTAGAGCAATATGTATCTTCTTTAATTATCGATCACTTTCTCCTAAGGATGGCAAAGTGCTATGATTTCACTGCCTGGGGGTGTCCCCGTGGGCGGAGCAGGCAAAGGGCTCCGCTTAACCTTTCTTTTCTGTTCTAAGAAATGCCCTCACAGATTTTTATCATCGATTTCTCCTATATTGTGAAAAATGGAGTCTGACCCTATTTTATATTTCCCAATATTCATGAGCTTTACAATAAGTCATATCCAGACGTCCAATATTTTTGAAAACTAGGTCTTTATTCAGCAGATAACGGAGACGAAATGTAGAAAGCATTAGCTTGACAGAAGAGTTTTTGCAATTTTGTCGGACTTCTGGACTATTTATTCTGCACATAGCTTTTAATGGGGTTCCCCAAATGTCCAATGCTTCTGTATCTTCCGGCCGTTACTGGACGTCCATACAAATACATATGTTGCTGCGAATGAATATCCGCCGAAAACGACACAACTGTTCGTTATGTGCAAGATCTCTACCAAACATAGCCAACATATGCGATAGAGCTGCGTATTGTGAAGGATCTCGTAGGCACTCTTGTTGTATCGTACAAAGAATCATTTCTGTTCAAGAGTTCTTGCCAGTTAAAATTTAAGTCGGCAAATTTTGGCCACAGGCGATACAAAATTGATCGGCAGTTAGTTTCTATTTGATAGTTAAAAATAAAGGCCTGCGTGATTTGACTGGGGCATCCTGCTGCCTGCACTGCGTGCAAGACTTCCCTCGTTTATCCGTCCCTCTGGATACTTGCGTTCCCAGCGTCTTATCACTGGTAGAGCGTCAAGAAGTGGTGGGCATTGCCTCTTCACTAAGCTCTTATCGCCTCAGAATTACTCAACAAGAACCGCTTTGTCGCCCTCAAGAACATCTTTAAGCTTTTCAATGAAGTCGAATCGGGCGACACTCTCTTGAACGTCTGTTATGATTACCGTCCCCACATTCTCCTTTATGTAACCAAGAGGCCTATCGGGGTTATTGTCGAAAATAGGGTAAATATCTCTTGAAATTGCGAAAGTCATTCCTCTATTCACCCCGTCTAAGGCGCCTTTATCAATATAGAAGTTGCCATTAAGCATTACTATATTTGCTGACCAGTCTAGCGTTTCATATATTGACAGAAGGTTTTCCAACGCTCTGTGAGAGGTTATTGAAGCTAGCTCATAAGCGAAGCCAGCACTCAGTTCATTTTGTGGGCGCGGCGGGTAACTCTCATAGTCAAGCTCTTCTGCCGAAGCAGAGGTGCTTCTAATTGGTATTGTTAGGCGGGTATCAAGGTCCAGAAGGACTAGATCAATCGTTACGGAACATATTCTTTTTACTGCCCTCAAGCCCCCTATATACACATCTATAGACTCCATCTTAAAATAGGAAATATTAGGCATAAGGACATATCTGGCTGAATGAGAAAGTTTTGGCATCGTATAGAGCTCAACATCAGCAGATATTGTAACCCAATGGTTCTCATAGTCAACACCTTCGGAAAGGATCTCGTACCGCTTTACTGTGCCAGAAAACTGCTTCTCTGTAACTTCGTCAAATGCAGTGTAAATTCTTGTTTCATAGCCATCGTACTCCATACTTTTCAGTGTAGACAGTTTTGAATTTAATCTGAACCCGGCTACCATTTCCACTGCATTCTTCTGCGCTTGAAGAAGAGCATCCTCTCTGCTTGCTCCAGAACCTTTCGTAGAAACCTTCAAGTAGTCTTTCTCTATTACATTCAACCGCTGTAACTCTGCTAACCATTCAGTTGTTCTCTGATCAATTACCCTAAAACTATTCGAAAGGCCAATTATCTCAGTAAACCTAGAAGTAAGCAAATCCGTGAAGTCATAAGGAACGAATACTCCAGGAGAAGATGATACTGGTGTCATAATGAGACGAATTATTGGTTTAGGCACACTCACCGGTTGGACGAATGAAACATTTCCTGCAGGGGGTGCCTCTTTCATTACAACAGGTGCTTCTGTTTCAGGTATTAGGATCGGTTCAACGGTGTTCTTACTTCCAATTAATGAAACTACCCCTATAACACCTACTAAAAGAGCTAATAGAGAAGCGATTACAATCAATGTCTGTGAAGGCATACTACACCTCAGAAGGGAGAGCTAACCGTCTGCACTCCGAAGTTTATGAACAAGCCAGCAGGAGATATGCCCATGATGGGCAGCTTATAACCCGCTTCCAGGAAAATTCCATTAAAGAACCCTGTTCCTATGGGAAAATCAATGAACGCCGAAACATAAGGGCCTCCTCCATAGGTGAGGTAATTATTCTTATCCTGAAGATGACTTGACGCTCCAAGAAAAACTCCTCCTTTTACGCCAACACCACTTGTACCGTTCTTATTAAAAGGCATATAGAACCCGACACTCCCTGAAAACTCATAACTAGCTTTCTGTTGAAAGAACGCCACGTTCAGTCCGGTTCCAAACAGAAACCCACCGTTATAGCTTGCAATGCTATCAAAACTCAAACCACCCTGGAAAGCCATATTGTTTAGAATAAGACCACCATACATATTATACTTTGACACACCCTCACCCCTTAGGTGCTGGTTAGGCAGCTCGACAACAAGCGTAGAGCCCGGAACAATATCGAACTGAGGCTTGTCCCAGACTTTTATAATGCAAGTTTCGGTTCCAATTGAGGCTACTTCTGCATATCCTTGTTTCATCTCAGACCCCATATAGGAGCGTAAAAAGGTTACCTTTGATCCGACAGTTAGGCCACTCCAGCTTCCGCCACTTACGAGATAAGTATCTTCGCTAATCTTTTCAATAATAGTCGCTCTTATCACAACAAGCTTATTGAGTGTTCCTTCCATAGAAGCTGCTGCGCGCTGTATAGCAAGCTTTCTTGCTTCCTCATATGACTCTTGAAAACTCCCATAGGTATTTGAATAACTGTCGCTACCTTCGAGATCGATTGCTTTAGATGCTAGTATCTCCCCGTTGTCGACGGACAGAATTTGAAAACTCCCTTCGATTTTGTACTTCACCGTATAGGTATAGACTGTCTTTCCATTGATAACACTTTTTGAAGAAGAGGTGGAGTAGCTGCTATTTGTGATTTTCACAGGCATAATAACCGTAACATTTTTTAATTTCAGTCTCTGTGAGGCTTCGCTGCTGACAGTAGAGTAGCTTAGTTTGCTCTCATTAATGAGAGACATAATATCTCTGTCATCTCTAGTAATAAGCCTATATTTTTCCGTTTCATTTATTCTGTTGGAAAGATAAGAACAAATAAGCTCGGAGTCCTTACTCCTCGTGAAATCAATGAGCGCCACAAACATTCTCTGATCAGATGCGAAAACCGTTATAGACACTAGAATAAAAAGCACAACAATTACTACAATCCGTTTCAATATCATAACCTCCCTTGAGATAAGTGTCTTTCAAAAATATTTTTGTGTACATTAGTATTTGTTAAATATGGCAGATTACACATGAATATATGATATTATAGCGTAAAGTAACTAAAACATTACCATCACCCTTGTGTTTCTCACTAATTGTTAAGGAGCATAGTATTGCACAGAGTTATTATTGTGGGGATTACTGTTCTAGTGTGTTTGACGATTAGCTTTGCTAAAGAGGAGTCTGTTCTCTTTATGGAGAGCATACTAAGCGATTACGGTATTCCTTCAGAAGCAATATATGAGATCACTTTCAGCGCTACAGATGTTATTGGGTTTGTTGCCGGAACATCAACCCATTCTGGAGTGGTTTATGCAATTGCCATAAGTAAAATCGAAGCTGATAAGAAAGAAAAGGATTTGCTTCCGGGAGCAGCATTCAATACTGCTGTTTCTCTTAGTCTAGAGAAGTATGCGAAGCAAGAAATGGAAAAAATTGATCTAAACTCAGACACTCTTAGAAGTGTTGCAATGAACTACCTTAGGGACTATGTATTAGGAGTCAGGATAAAGAGGTTTCTCATTAACGATAGGGGCTTATATAAAGATCGGGCGTTTGGTCTTGTGGCTTATAGAGAGGACGATTTGATCGAAAAGCCTATTATATGGTTGGACCTCATCCCGGACTTTGAACTTAGCCTTTATGAGAAGGGATATGAAGCTTTGTCGGACGAAAGTATGGACACTGCTTCCAGTTACTTCTGGGGAGTTTACCAGTTGAATTATCGTTATGCAGATGATGCTCTAGCCTTCCTCGCCTTAATTGAACTGAACCGAAGCAATAGAGAAGGTGCAGAACGCTACCTAAAAGGAATTGGTGTTCTCAACCTTACGGTAAACGGCCTTCGAATCTGTGGACGGATTTACTCAGCCCTTGAGAAATATGATTATGCAAACTACTTCTACGGTCAGCTCCTTAGAGTTTTTCCAGATGATATTGAGGCTCAACAGTACTTTCAGAAACGTGAAGAAGAAAGGGGAAAACTCTTGGAAGAGGCCCTGGAAAATATTCATATTGGTAGTCAAGATGACTGAAAGGGGATGGTTTGATGAGAAAGACCTTCGTAATACTTATGTTCTTGTCGATCTTCTTAGTTCCAATATTGGGAAATCTTGTATCGCTGGACGATTTCAACTTAAGCCTGCCATCAAAAGGAGACATTCCACCTGAACCAAGCGAGTTCTCAATTGAGGTTATAGAAGGCGAAAATGATTTAACCAGCATAAAAGTCGAATCAACTTCTCTGGACCAGGGTGCTGCTGTGACAGATATGTATTTCCAGCAAAAACCGGACGATATCCCTACTTTTCAAAAGAAGCTAGTTGAAGTTAAAGATGCCGTGGGAGCCGAAATCATCGTTGCTGAATCAGGTCTCGGCTGGATGGCTAGGGGAACCGCAACTTATCAAATCTTTCCGAATAGAGAGGCTACTCTAATTAATAAGAGAACCGCCTACGAGATAGCGTATCTTAACGCAAAAAAGAACCTTGCAGAGTTTTTCAATGGTATGTCTATTACCCAAAAGACCACCTTACAACGTTCTCTGGACAGCATAGTAACAGAGAATGATACTCTCTCCAATACTCTGTCTGTATATACAAATGATTTTGAGGGATACAGTCAGGCTCTGTTAAGAGGAATGGTAATTTATAGTGTCTACGACAATATTGAGGAAAACACTATTATGGTTTCAGTTATTGCAACTCCTAAAACACTTATGGCTGCAAGAAGCAAAGGAGGAGCGGTCATAGAAGCCAACACGATAGGCGAGGGACTTGAATACGTTATTACAGAGATCAATTGTTTTGTAGTACCTCCCATAGGTGGAAAAGTTGTAACGATACCCACAACGGGCGAGGTCGCAATAATCGCTTTTGGTAGTGAAGTTAGATCAACAGACCCAGATAAGGCCAAGCGGGCAATGATTGATGATATGAAAAAAGCTATTGCTAAAGAGAAGGCACAGGCGGCTTTGGTTGGTTTCTTGCAAGGAGAAGAGATATATTGGACAACAGGTACAAATAATGAGCAGGAAGACTACAATTATGACTTTGCTGAAGTCGACGCTAAAATTGTGAAGTCCATGGCAAAAGCTTTCTCACAAACTTTAAGCCACTCAGAAGAAGTTTCATCAATTATAAGAGGTAATGTAGGAGCTGGTATTTCTTACAAGACCTATACAGACGGCGATTGGTGGTACGTGGTGGCTATCTATATTCAATCCGTTTCAAAAGCGGTGCAGGATTTCTACGATGAAATGTGGAAAATCGATCCTTCATCACGACCCACTACGACAACACCGCCACCTGAACCTGTTCCCCAGGGTCCTAGTGGTCCGGTATCAGATCCCGGGAAACTCTGAGCTTTTGAAGGGAATAATTAGAAGACCCGAGAGGGTCTTCTAATTATAAGCTATAATCTAGACCAGAAAAAGCAAACACCGCACGAGGTCCATATGAAGGTATTTGAGCAGGCTTCATATTAGCTTGATCCTTTAGCCAAATTTAAAGAGGTATGACCCAGAAGGATCTTAGCGAGCTTGCTGTTATAAGCGCTCCGAATATCTCCAGAATAGTGTTGGGTAAGCAGAACTTGTCATTGCTCTTGGAGGTAAGAGCCTGATAACAGCTCGACTCAACTTTGACAGCAAGAAATCTGAAAACAGCTAAACATGGGGAAAAATGAAAAGAAAAATAGACGTACCACCACAGTGGTCTAATATGCAATCTCTTTGAGTAGATCCGGTGGTCTTATTTTAAGTGCTTTAAAAGCGTCGTAAGCATTGCCCATCATTTCAGTCCTTGCAAGAAAGCGTTTGCCTTCTACCGTTATCTCAACTGCCCTTATCTCTGTCAAGTCTTCAAGTATTTCTGCGTAAGAGAAAGTACTTCCAATCTCTTTCAGCTTTCTGCATAAGACAGTCTCCATTAAAAGCGCAAGGAAACAGATCATTATGTGTCCCTTCACCCTCTCGTCTGTGTAGTTTTATATAGGACGAAGATCGAGTCCGCTCTTCAGTTCCCTGAACGCCCTCTCTACTTTCCACAGCAATTTGTTTGATTGAGAAACCTCTCTGTTGGTTAGTTTTGTGTTTGTTCTTTGAACGTATTTGCCATCGTATTTGACTTCCGAAGCTGTTCCTGGTCTAAGATTCTTACCCATTCTAATTGCAGCTTGAAACCGATACGTATAAGTACTATATGAGGCAGGATTTTGTTCTCTGTTAATTAAGATTGCCCGCTCCGCATATTTTAGCTGGACGCTGTGAGGTTCTTCTAATTGTTTCATTTGCTTACAAAATGATAGAATCTCTTTAGACAAATATGCGTAATGTAGTTACTTCAAGGTGCAGTGATGATGAAGCTAATAAGTCAAAGTGGATAATGCTGGATTTCCGGAGAAGTTCATCTTGAGTGGCGTGTCTCATAAAGCCAGTAAGTGCTGCCAACAAGAATGGACGGATCTCTGATCTGAGTAGACAAAGTCTCTTCAATAACTTCAATTAACGTTCCGCGGATATATTTGGTCCGTTCTGTTTAGACCAGCTGTGTTAGAAAGGCTTTTGGAGGGATCCCATGGAAAACAATGATGCTGTTTCCGTTAAGGTAGACAAGTGGAAGAAGGCGTTGCTAGATCTCACAATGAGAAACAGATTAATCAACTTCAGGACAAGCAAGACGAGCAATTTGATGCTCATAAAACCTTCAAGCAGTGAGATCTTCAATAAGATTGTCGTCCAAGAAAAAGAGATGAACTTCGTTCCGATTCCTCCTGAAAATGATGAAGAGCAAGAATATCGAAGCGTTGTTTCCCTAGAGCAAACCAGATACAGGCTGACCGTGATGAAAAGGAAATGAATCTTGTTCTCAATAGACTAAAACTCAAGTCCAGGACTTCTTACGAGGAAATGGGAATCAATACCCTTTTTATGACTTTCGGTTTCCTCAAATGGAAAGAAGTAGATTATAACAAGAGCTTTGTAATTTCCCCTTTACTCCTTGTTCCAGTTTCCATTAGCCGTGAGACAATTGCCTCGCCCTATTCCGTAAGGATAATCGATGACGACATTGTACTTAATCCAACACTTTCAGAAAAGTTGGAGGAATTTGGCCTTGACCTGGAGTCTGCTTATGATCAGGAAATGTCGCTTGAAGAGTCGACCCTGAGAGATTTATTTGTAAAAGTCAGAAATCTAATTGAGCCGATCGAGGGTTGGTCGGTTGTCGAAGACGTGGCTTTAGGGGTTTTCTCGTTTGCCAAGCTTGCAATGTACAAAGACTTAGAGAACTACGCAAACATGATATATGAGAATGCCGTGCTAAGAACAATTGCAGAGGGGAAGCCGTTGGTTGTGCCAGATAATGAAAACGACGAGCTTGCAGACTTGGATGTCGAAAACGATCCTCTTCATTGTTATCAGATACTGGATGCCGACTCGAGTCAGCAAGAGGCTATCCTTGCCGTGAAAAGCGGTCAAGACCTAGTGATACAGGGACCTCCTGGAACTGGAAAGAGTCAGACAATAGCGAATATCATCGCGGAGTCCCTGAGTCAGGGCAAGAGAGTCCTCTTCGTAAGCGAGAAAATGGCAGCTCTTGAAGTTGTAAAGAGACGTTTGGATGATTGTGAATTGGGAGATTTTTGTCTGGAGCTTCACAGTAAGAAAACGGGGAAGAGAGTGGTCCTGGACGAGTTAGATCGCGTCCTAAATGAAGCTAACAACCATGCTGTAGATACGCGAAGTCTAGAGCGTGAACTCTCTAGACTCAAGGAGATAAGAGAAAGACTCAACAGCTACGTTAGAAGGCTGCACGAAAAGAGAACTTCTCTTGAGATTTCAGCATTTGAGCTTCACGGCAATCTAGCAGCTCTGCATGATGTAGATCTTATGAGTTTTGATTTAACACACGTGCAAGATCTCACGCGGGATCAACTCGGAAAGATCATCAGCAATCTTGACAATGTTAAGCGGCACGCCGAAATGTATCGAAACCATAAGAAGGATGTTCTTAACAAAGTCAGGGCAGTTGCTCCCGATGCTGTCTTTGTAATGCGCGTTCGTCAATCGCTTGCGAAGATAAGTGGTGCGATTGGAAAACTAAGGGAGATAGGAGAAGATGCATCGCTCGAATGGAGATCTTCCATCAGTAAGGAACTAGAATATGCAAATTCCAGAATTTCGACGATTCTTGACTTATTTGAGGCCGAAAGCTCAGCCGAAGATAAAGCCTTGAAGTTAGCAGAGGATCTTCTTTCTCATATTCTGCCAATTACGAGAGATCTTCCGTCAAGTTATAGAGATTCTTTCTTGAATCTAAGTAGCGCAATAAATGAAGTCAAGGACTCTCACAGTGAAGTTTCCAGTCAGTTTAATGCTCTTCGCCCGCTTCTTGGAATCACCAATACGCTCAAATCCGTAAGGTCATTCGAAGAAACAGCATCGCTGCTCACTCGCTATCGACCAGATATTCTCCAGCTGAACCTAACCAAACTTCAGGAAAAATTCGCGAGATCATACAATAGTTTCTTTGGGAGGCTGTTTGGCGGTTACAAGAAGAATCTTCGTATTCTTTCTTCATTGAAATACGATGGGATTGTTGATACCGAGACTATCGTAGAGGATTTGACTAAGGCGTCAAGAGTCCTCTCACAGTGCGGAATAATGACGAAAGCCTATGACAAGGAAGAGTTGATAAGTGTTCTCGAAAGGTCAAAAGAGACAATCAGGAGTTTCTACGAGAGCTATAGCAAGTTCGAAAAAGCTTTGAGAAACAGTGAATCAGATTTAAGAGAGCTTATTGAATACTTCTCATTCTTTTCTATATTACCGAATGGAACCCAAAATCAGCAGTCGATTCCGGGCAAGAGTTACTGGGTGGAGCGTGCAATCTCAGCTACAAATGTGTTCTTCAAGGATCTAGAAGAAGTATCCGACATGGTGATCACGGAACCATTTTCTGACGGCAAATCTCTCTTGGACTTTGAAGGCTTTGAAGATTTTGTCCAAAGACTCCAAGAGTCGCTTCCAAAACTTGATGACTGGCTTTCAATGAAGAAGAGTATCATTTTTCTCGAGAAGACTGGACTGGAAGACTTTCTCGAAAGAGCTAGAGAAAGTGAAGTGGAGACCGATATGCTTGACAAAGTCTTCCTAAAGGGTTTTTACAGCAGGCTATTGTCAGAGCTATATGCAAACGATGAGGTTCTGAACTCATTCTCAACAAATGACCACAATCTTCTTGTTAAAGAGTTCAGGATTCTCGATTCAAAGCAGCAGCTGTATGCCAGAAAGAGACTGGCTTCTTTGCTTGCGCAGAGGGTTCCGGTTTCCAATCTTGTAAATTCTGGAAGTGCGGAGACATCTATTCTAAGAAGAGAGATTGCAAAGAAGAGACGGAATAAGTCCATAAGGAGGCTGTTCTCGGAAATACCAAATCTGCTGCAGGTTCTGAAACCATGCATGATGATGAGCCCGCTATCTGTAAGCGTATTCACCAATCCAGAAAGATTCAGATTCGATGTCGCCATTTTTGACGAGGCCTCCCAGGTATTTCCAGAAGACTCAGTGGGAGCAATCATGAGGGCAAAACAAGTAGTGGTTGTAGGAGACAACAAGCAGCTACCTCCAACCAGCTTTTTCAGAATCTCTGAACCCGACGAGGCTGAAATGACGGATGAAGAGAACGATCTCGAGAGCCTTGAAAGCATTCTCGACGAATGCAGCACAGCCGGACTACCGGAGAAAAAACTTCTCTGGCATTACCGAAGCCGTCACGAATCCTTGATAGCCTTCTCAAACTATCATTTTTATATGAATAGACTTAGCACTTTCCCTAGCAGCAGTTTTAACGGGCTTGATTCTGGAATCTGCTTTGAACATGTTTCGAATGGAGTTTACGACAGAGCGAAGAGCAGAAAGAATATTGAAGAAGCTCGCAAAGTTGCTGAGATGGTTATGAGCCATGCAAGGACAAAGCCAGGTGTTTCATTAGGAGTAGTTGCCTTCAGTGAAGCTCAGCAGACTGCAATTCTCGACCGAATTGAAGAGCTCCGTTCCCAGGATCAGTCTGTCGAGGATTTCTTCGGTGAGGATAAACTTGAACCTTTCTTCGTGAAGAATCTTGAAAACGTTCAGGGTGACGAGAGAGATGAGATGATTTTCAGCATTGGGTATGGTAGAGATGCTTCGGGAAAGTTGACCATGAACTTTGGCCCTCTTAACAAAAGTGGAGGAGAAAGGCGACTCAATGTTGCAATAACTAGAGCCAAGAAGAAAGTCACTGTCGTGAGTTCCATAAAGGGAGGAGACATCTCTGTTGAAATCCAGACGCCTGGAGTAAGAGCTCTAAGAGAATATTTGAACTACGCCGAACAGGGAGGAAGCAAGGAATTCCTTTTGAGAGAGACTGAAAACACTGGCGGCGAATTTGAATCGCCCTTTGAAACGGAGGTATATGAAGAACTCACAGCGCGCGGGTTCAACGTACACAAACAAGTGGGATGCTCCGGTTACAGGATAGACCTGGCAATTGTTGATAATGAACATCCTGGAAGGTATATCGCAGGAATTGAATGCGACGGAGCCATGTATCACTCCGCGAGAACTGCAAGAGATAGGGACAGGCTTCGACAGCAGGTTCTTGAGAAATTGGGTTGGAAGATTATTAGAATCTGGTCCAGGGACTGGATATTCGACAGGAATTCAGAAATGGTGAGGGTCATTGCAGAGATAGAAGCTGCAAGATGGTTTCCTGAAGAGGACAGTACCTATAAAGATCAAGATGAGCTTGTAATCGAAAATCCTTTGCCATCAATTGAACGAGAAGAAATGACTCTCCCTATATACGAGAAATTCTCGGTTTTTGACCTAACCAGAATACTATCATCCAAGAGGGCTGTAAACATCTATGACGTTGTAAGAATGGTAATTGAAAAAGAGGCCCCGGTTCATTTGGATGAAGTAGTGTCGAGGATTTCCATGCTTTTTGATACTCGCCCTGATTTACTCCAGGTAAACTGGGATATGTATACGAAATCCGGGAATATCTCTCGTAAGAATCTACGAGAGTTCGTTATGACACAATTTCCAAGAAACTCATTCGTATTGCAGGGAGATTTCTTGCTCAAGCGCAACGAAAGGATCCTTCCAAGACAATCGGCCAGCAGAAATGATATGAGAAAACCCGAACACATCCCACCTGTGGAGATTCAAGAGGCCATAAAACTCTGTCTTAAAAACGCGTTCACAATGGATAGAGAGGACTTGAAGACAGATGTGGCAAGACTATTCGGTTTCAAGAGGACGGGAACGAACATTTCTACTGTCATAGACAATGAAGTCAGCTTGCTTGTTCGAAACCATGAGATTCAGGTTCAAGACGGGAAAGTGAGCATTAGAAAAGCATAATTGGGTGCATAATGGATCCTGGGCCATCTACAATGTGGGTAGCCGTGTTGAGCAAACACAAATTTGCTGGAAATCCTAAATTCATGCGTTTACGGTATTCCGCTGTTTCAAAATAAGGGCATAACACTTATTCTGCCGGAAGCTTTTCTTCAACTACGATTCTGTACTTTCCTCTTGAGATAGAAATGTCTAGGTAGAATGTTCCTTTCAAGTAAACGTAACTCTCATCAGAAGTCGGAGATCCTAAACTTATAAGACTGTCCTCATGACCGGATTCAGGTTCGTACCAGTAAATTGAAACACTATCTTCTGTTGATACACGTACCCTCCATTGGGGATAAGTGATCTGAAACAGATCAGTCTTCTTCGTTGCCGAATCTCCCATATAGGTTCTTACAACTCGCCATTCCTTTGAGTTGTCAAACTGCCAGCTACCGTCTTCGTTAAGGATCACGGTTCTTCCATTTTCGTCGATTGCATACATGCTAGGATCCTCCCAATTGGATGCCAATTGCCACTTGGGCACCGATTTGAATAATCGAAAACATACTAGAGCAAGACGTTAGGTTTGGGTTGGTATGACGCATGGGAAAAAGATGAAATGATCAGTTGAAACAATACATAACTGGTGGCGGCTCGCCATCTCAATGATCACAATCGTTTTGGTAGTGCATTCAACGTACAGTTACAGTAAGTCTAGCACATTGAGCAATGTGGGGATCAATCGATCACAATTGACAGACCAGTTCATTATCATCATTTAACTATACTTTTGGGCAGACGTCGCATTCTGAATTACTCCAACACTAGAGGCTAAACAGTTAATCCCAGGTTCTGGATTTTTATTTGGCCAAATACTGTGTTTGCTGCAGAATATAAGTACTGTATTCCTAGTTGCCATAGACAAATAGAGGAATAGTAGAACTAAAAGAAATGTTGTTTTGTTTTGAGTAGTTATAGAAAAGAGAAAGGGTAAGATGGATATTGATGAAATTATCATATATGATAATATACTTATGTAAGTGAATAAAGAAGTAAATCTAGAAGGTGGTGGTATAGATGACAGGATTTGATAAACTGAAGGCCAACTTGATGAAGAACGAGGAATTCGCACGCTTATACAACGAGAGAAAACCGTTAAGAAACTTCATAGATGAACTAATCGAACTTAGATTTGAGAAGGGTATGACCCAAAAGGATCTAAGCGAGCTCACATGTATAAGCGTCCCAAATATCTCAAGAATAGAGGCAGGAAAACAGAATCTTTCTTATCAAATGATGTATAAACTCGTGAGTGCCCTTGAAGGAAAGATCCTAATAACTGCCCAGGCTGATAATTGCATTAGACTTTCCAACGTGGCTGCTGAGAAACTGCAAGAATTAAGCAAAGAAGCTAATGTCTCACCGGAAGAATTCCTTATGAAGCTTCTACAAAAGGCTTCAGAAGAAGCGATTAAGGTTTAGGTTGAAACTCAAAAGGTTCATAACTTGCCCGGTTCTAAATATCTACACAAATAATGAGTCTAGCGCAAATAGGACAATGAGTGTGCTCGAAGCCATGTGAATGTGTGGAAATCACCATCGTTGCTCGAGCAAACAAATACGGAAAGAAAGCGAAGAATTCTTCAGCAGTTATCAGCATTCTTCTTCAATGAACGTAGAATTGGTTTTCCTAAATGCGAGTGAGACCATTTTTTGTGGACAAGTATCAATATTGGAATGGACAGATAAAAGTACATAGGAGTCAGCTTCAACGATCAGGCGATACGATAGAATATCATCTCATTCGTGGTTCATTCATGTCGTTGTCGCTAAAACATGTTTATAAGCCTCATGAATTAGGCTTCTCAATGCTTCGCAGTTGCGATTCTGATTCTAGTTTTCGTTTTTTTCTATATTGTCTCTTCTCAGAACTTTAGTTGACAAACCTGTTTCCAATCATGGAGACAATGCGAGCTGAATTGATCCGGAAAATCCAGTATGTTCCTTTCAATGAAAAAAACCAGGTGATGCTTTCTTATGTAGAGCAATATGCATCTTCATTTGTTATCGATCACTTTCTCCTAAGGATGGCAGAGTGCTATAATTTCACTGCATGGGGGTGTCCCCGTGGGCGGAGCAGGCAAAGGGCTCCGCTTAACCATTTTTTTCGGCTCAATTCTGTCAAATCTGCCAGCATAATACCTTGAGAGGATATTTGTGAGTGATTCCTCTAGCTGAAGGCAGAAAATGTTGGCCAGCCTATCATGAGTAGATAATCGTCAGGGGAAGATCGGAAGGACCATTTAACGGTTTTATGAGGGCCAGCAAGACGTAACTGATCAAGAAATCCTGAGGAACGGGAGTTTGATCCAATTCAATTCGCTCTGTCATAAGATTGCATAATACCTCGATTATCATAACTCTCTAGAGTTATTTTTGTGCTGCCTGAAGGAAGGACGAAGTCAGCAATGCAGTACATATTCAAGAAACAAGGCGAGTTTCGCACAGAAGAGAAGCCTTGAACAGACAATTACCTTATTTGTTTTTTGCAAGAGTGAATTGGCTCTTCCTCAGATTATAT
>NZ_DIXC01000022.1 GCF_002435945.1 Mesotoga sp. UBA6090 | reverse complement strand
ACACTCTCCCGAAAGGGGAGTAAACTGCCTGGCCTCACAAGGTCTGTACTTACACCGCGCCATCTCTTGACCCTACTGGTCTTTGTATACGAGAAAAGCCGATGCTCTGAATTAGTCCTATAAGAACGGTTGTTCGATGTTCGTTCTTGGTTGCTGGCATTGTTCTTCCCAGCGATTAGCGGGTCCTTGATTCTAAGCGTGCAGCGTGTCTTGATAAGCGGATCTTCCAGCCGCTTTGCTCACTCGTCCGAGGCAGGCGGCAATGTGTCTAATGTTTTATTCTTCCTCGCGTAGCGAGCCTCACTTCCCCGGATGATCCTCCGGGCATCACTTCCTGCGAAGCAGCATCGCTTCCGCCGACGCTTTTCGGGCCTCACTTCCCGACGGAGTCTGCCTCACCTCCTCACATACTCTCTCTGAACGTTTTTCAGCCAATAACTAACTCGACCAGTTCCTTCCCGTCGAAAACTCGGATCAAATGATTGTTAGTATCGGCTACGTACAACAGGCCGTTATTGTATTTGACATCATTCGGTTCGAAAAGACCGAGAGTAGAGCACTTTTCTCCATCCAGTGTGCAGGTTCCCTCTCCTAGATTCTTGATTATCGTTTCGACACGCCTGATTCCCAGATCGATCTTTCTTATCGCGTGATTGTAAGTATCGGCAACGTAAAGAAATCTATCATTGCCGTGAATGCCCATCGGGTGCTGGAACAAAGCCCTTTGAAGAATCCCGTCGATATGGCCGAATGAAAAGAGTCCACTCCCAGCAACCGTGTGCACCTTTTCCGCTTCGAGATCCACATATCTTATCCCCGAAACCTCCGAATCGGCAACATAAAGACTCCTGCCGTCCAGGTAGATTCCGCTGGGCTGCGCAAAATTGGCATCTTTCAGCGAACCATCTACAATGTTCTCTGCCCCACTGCCTGCGAATGAACGAATTGTGTTCTCCTTCAAATCAAGTCTCCAGATCTGGTGCATTCCGGCCATAGCAATATAGAGGTACCTTCCGTCTGACTGGAGATCCCATGGGGAGTTAAGCCGCGCCTTTGATGCTTCACCGTTGTACTGCCAGCTGAATCCCTGAAGGCCGTCTCCCGAGATCGTCCTTAGATTTCTTTCTTTTAGATCGGCTCTTCTGATTGCATGGTTCTCTGTATCGGCTATGTAGAGTAGACCCTCTGAATAGACTATGCCCTGGGGCTTGTCAAGGCGTGCTTCTTCGAAAGTTCCATCTCCAAAGCCGCTACTCTGGCCTCCGATCTGATCGGTAACCTTTGCTTCGAAAGGAGAGGTAAGCTCCGTTACAATTATCCGATCGTTGTTCGAATCGCTAATAAACATCGTTTCTGAATCCCCAAAAGCAATCTTCCCAGGAAATGAAAGAGTCGAATCTCTCTTAGACGCCTTTGGCGTGAGCGGGATCCTCTCGTTGCTCAAAATCCCTCTCCTCTTCCCATCCTCGAGAGCTTTTGAAATCTCATTTGAGAGGTAATCTCGCTTGCCCTCGCCCGAGGTCTTTGACAAAATCTTTCCGTCAGGTCCGATCAAGACGTAAGACGGCCACGCGCGAACCACATACCTGTCCCAGAGGTAATACTCATTGTCGATCAGAACCGGATGCTCTATTTCATACCGCTCGACAGCGGCAGCAATGTTTCTTTCGTTACGTTCATTCTCGAACTTGGCCGAATGTACTCCGATTACTACAAGAGGGCTATCCTTATACCGTTCTTCAAGCCACTTCAGATCGGAGATTACGTGAATGCAGTTCATGCAGCAGTACGTCCAGAAATCTAGCAAAACAACATGTCCTTTGATATCTTCCAGTGTCAGGGGTCTCTCAACATTGATCCAGCTTCCAGAAGATGGAAACTCTACAGCTCTTCCATACAAATCAATCACCTCTTTCCAGCTTTGACTGACAATCATATGAGTTGGATCACATCGGAGCCTTTCGGGCTTCGTCGAGCTCACATGAGGCACATGGTGAGAGCAGGAAAATGGTAAGCGCAATAGGCGTTCTATGTGTTGGTGGGAAATCTTTATTTAATTGGATTCTTCAGACAGTCTCTATCCTGTGGATCTAAAGTTTTGTCATGAAAGATACTTGATCAAATGAGAAATCAGTGATGCATTACGCTTGTGGAGTTTCTTATCGTAAGCTTGACATCGATGATTGTGTCAGAGACATCCTTTCCAGACAGTATTTTCGATAGAGCGACGACCGATTCCGACCCCAGGGTTCTAGGATCTTGGTCGACGGATGTAAGCGTTGGAATCGTTATAGGGGCAATCAGGTTGTTGTCATAGCCTACCACTGATATCTGATCGGGGACATTCACGCCTTGATCAGTGAAGAAGGCTATCACTCCGGCCGCCACCAGGTCGTTCGCGGCGATGACCGAATCAACCTCAGTCATTCTCTCCAACAACTCTCTTGCTGCTTCATAGCCTGCCTCGTAACTGTATCCACACAACACTACGAGAGAAGGATCGTATTCTATACCCTCTTCATCAAGAGCCCTCCTGTATCCTGTATATCTATCGAGGGTTGTGTATTTGCCCGCCTCTTTGCTGGAAGCTACTTCTCTTATATTGTTTACAGTACAGGGAGTTGACCAGAAGCCGGCAAGAAATCCTACTCTCTTTCTGCCGAGTCTCAGGAGGTACCGGGTGGCAAGATAGCCACCTTTCACGTTATCGGCATAGACGTGGGGCTTTGATTCGAAGACATTTCTTCTTCCGACAACTACAATTGGGAGATCTTTGAAACTCTCTATTTCGGGAAGCGGGTCTCCCGTGGAGACCGGACAATAGATGAGGCCATCCACAACGGTCCTTGCAAGGCTGTCGATCGCGGCCTTTTCGATTTCTCTTTTTCCGTCGGCAGTCGAGATTATTATCACGTGCTCTATTTCCTGAGCCTTCAAGATCGCCCCGGCAATCATAGCACTGAAAAAGGGGTGTGATACATCCGGCACGAGCATTCCTATCGTGTTGGTTGTCTGGCCTTTCATGAATCTTGCGGCAACGTTGGGCCTGTAGTTGAGCTTCTTGACGGCCTCCCAAACCCTGGTGTGAAGGTCCTCTCTCACAGGTCTCGAAGCGTTGATAACCCTCGAAACCGTTGCCGCCGAGAGCCCGGCGTAATCAGCAACCTGCTTTATTGTAACCCTGTCGCCCTTTTTTACAGTGCATCACCTCTCTGCTCGGAAAAGGATTTCAGAAAAGGCAGCGCTACTAGACTTATTATAACCAGCAACGTCACTATCCCAAAAGTCGAATTGAATGCCTTTATTTCAGCTTCAGCTCCACCGGATGATGAGAAACGTTGAACGAGAAATCCCGTTCCAGACTGAAATATGATCACCGATATGAAAGTGAAGAGATTCATTCCTCCAAAGAGAGAGCCTCCGCGTCCTTTCACAGCGAGATCATTCACTCCGGCAGTCAGATGGTCGTAGGTAACGCCCGCGCAGAAACCTAGGAAGAATCCAGCGATTCCGGGCACGGGAATCGGAAAATGGCTCTTCATAGACAACCAGAATACAATCCACGCTGCTCCGTAAGATACACATGAGATGCTAATCGCCATCAGCCTCAGTTTTGCTGGTCTTGCTATATATGCCCCAGCTAAATTTCCTACCATTACACCGATGCTTATCAGCGTAGACCAGAGACTGGCCGTTCCGTACGATACACCGTATGCCGACTGGTACCATGTAACGGACCAGAGTCCCTGCAAAGCCATTAAAGCGCCGAAAGAAGTCCCCCATAGTATCAGCATCAGTTTCAGCTGTCGTGACTTTAAGATCTTTCTGAAAGAATCCTTCAAGTTGTCAAGGAAGCTGCTTCTCTCAGTCGCGTTGCCTGCCGTTGTCACTGGATCTTTTCTTCTCAGAATTATCAGCGAGGCCGCAAGCGCGAAGTTGAGAACTGCTAGCAGCATGAAAACGTTTCTTCTTCCGAAGCGATCGAGAGCAAAGGCAAGCGGGGCAACGGAAATCACCGCTCCAAAATTCCCGAGAGTGTAGGTTATGCCGGAGAAGAAAGAGTACTTGTCCCTGTGAAAAGAGTGCGATTGAAATACGAGAACCCCGGAGAGCATCGGAGCAAGGCCCAGTCCAGTCAGCAACCTCCCCGCGCCGAGCATCACAGGGTTCGTTGCGAAGCCAAAGAGAAGAGCTCCAATTCCAGACGTAAGCATACCAAAGGAAACAATCTTGAGTGGGCCAAACCTATCGTTCAGAGCCCCGCTTATCGGCTGCATAAAGGCATACGCATAGAAATACAAACTAGATATGAAGCCCACAAGAGAAGCGCTCATCCCCCATTCCGCAGAGACTATCGGAAGGCTCACAGAAGCCGAGACTCTAAAAAAGTAAGAGAAGAAATACGCCGAAACAAGCAGAGCGTATATCGAAAGTTTGCTGCCAGAGGTCGACAAAACAGATTCGTTTTTATTCATTATTCTGCCTCCAAAACTTGGAAAACCTTTTCCCAAAACTGAAAAAACCGTCTGACTTCTCTCTAACAGTTATCATTTATGCCGCCCGATCCCGGAGAAAAGATTGAGAATCTCTTCTTTGAGGAAAAAAGCAGTTTCTTCCTTCTTGCTTGTAAACATTATACATTAAGAGTTGGGAAATAATCAATTGTGAGATATTTGGATTTTGAATTTTGCCATGCAATGAAGTATAATCTATATATTCTGAAATGGCAAACGTTTTCCGATTCCGAGGAGGTGGATGGTAGTGAAGAAAGTTCTTCTGTTTTCGCTAGTTCTTGTTCTTACAGTATCGATCCTTGCGTCATATCCAACAAAAGCCGTTACTTTGGTTATCCCGTGGGCAGCCGGCGGTATTACCGACAGAGTGGGAAGGGCATTTGCTCCTTATCTTGAAAAGCAGCTGGGTGTTTCGGTGATTGTGCTGAACCAACCGGGCGCCTCTGGAGCCATTGGTACGGATTTTGCATACTCCAAACCGGCAGACGGTTATACACTGCTTCTGTCTGCAGAGACTCCAGGAGTTTTCAGAGTTATGGGAACGGGCAAACTTGGTTTCGATAACTTCGAAGGTATTATTATGCTGGTAGAAGACATGAAAGTGGTCGTCGTTCCGGGCAACTCACCGTATCAGACTATGGATGAACTCGTTAGCGCAATTAAGGAGAACCCCGGAAAGATCAAGATGTCATACTCAGGTCCGGGAGCCAGCGGACACATCCAGGGGCTTCTGTTGAAAGAGGTCGGGCTTGATGTTTCCATGACCCCGTTCGGCGGCGGCAGCCCTGCCATGCTTGCAACAATAAGCGGTCAGGTTGATTTTACATTCGGAAATATCGGTACGGTTCTCGACTATTTGAAGACTGGCGACCTTAGGGCCCTTGCAGTTTACACAAAGGATGAAAGATCCGCCGCAATCCCAGAAGTGCCGCCAATCGCCGATGCGATTCCTGAAATGGCGCGTTACCTGCCTTTGACCTTCCCGAACTGTATCCTTGTTAAAGAGGGTACTTCGCCTGAAGTCAAAGAATTTATTCTAGAAGCTGCTCAGAAAGCCGTTCAAGATGCCGGATGGCTAGAATTCACTGAAGGAAGCTTCTATAACAGAATGCACGACGTACAGGGCGACGCTGTTATCGACTACTGGAATCGCTGGACTTCAATCGTCACATGGCTTCTTTATGACGCCGGCGTAGCTCCAAATAGTCCCGCAGACTTTGGAATAGAAAGATTCTGATCTATCGACGGTAGACCTCGTGTCTACCGTCTTTGGAGGTTTTCATGAAAGAGAAGACAGGCGGTCGTGTAAATTTTCAGATAATTGAAGGAGTTTTCTTTTCGGTAATTGCCGTGTTCGTTATCGTTGTCTCTGCGGGAATGAACCCTTATGGTTCCTGGTCGCTCGCGCCAGGCCTTTTCCCGTTGATTATGGGCATCATTCTCCTGGCACTTGCTATTTCTCTAATATTCCAGGCAGTTTTGAGCAAGACCTTCAAGTCGGGAGGCTTCGACAAAGTCGACTGGCTTAGGATTTCACTTGTAATGATCCTGACATTCGTATATGTCTGGCTCGTTCCGATAATCGGTTTTATTGCTGTTTCTATTCCTTATCTGGCCCTTATGCTACTCCTTTTGGGGGAAAAGCGCTGGTGGCTGATCGGGATAATCTCCGTGGGGACTACTCTAGGCCTGTATTACGCCTTCGGTGTGCTACTGAGTGTCTACCTGCCTTAAGAAGGTGATGTGGATATGATTGAACAAATACTGGCTGCAATAGATCTCAGGTTCATTTTCCTGGTATTTGTTGGTGCCTTTGCCGGACTTGTTGTAGGCGCCATGCCGGGGCTTTCCGTCACAATGGCCACCGCAATTCTGGTTTCGGTAACTTTCACATGGGCTGTCAACGATGCGATGGCTCTTATGATGGGCGTCTACGTTGTCGGAGTCTTCTCCGGGGCAATATCTGCAATACTGATCAACATCCCGGGAGCTCCCGCCTCGGTCGCAACGACGCTTGACGGCTTTCCCATGACCATGAAGGGACAGGCCAAAAAGGCTTTGCGAGTTGCTACCGTCTATTCATTTGTGGGTACTCTTTTTGGTCTGATAATGCTAGCCTTACTCGCAAAACCAGTTACAAAGATAGCCCTACAGTTTTCGCCGATGGACTACTTCCTGCTTGCGCTCTTCGGCCTGACGACGGTAGGTTCGCTTACGTCGAAGAACTTCCTCAAGGGATTGATAAGCGCGGCTCTAGGAGTCATCATAAGCTTGATAGGGATCGATCCGATTATGGGAACCCCGAGATTCACGTTCGGCTCGATGAGACTCCAGGCCGGTATTTCGCTGATAGCCGCTCTGATCGGCCTGTTCGGTTTTTCGGAGATTCTCGTTCAGATAGGTCAGCGTTCTCTCGATCCCATTTCCGGAAAGCTGGGAAAAGAGAAGGTCGGTTTTCGGCAGCTATTAAGGCACCTTCCCCTTTCACTGCAGTCGGCCGTGATAGGCACCTTCATAGGCGCACTGCCAGGCACGGGAGGCCCAGTAGCTTCTCTAATTGCTTACGATCAGGCGAAAAAGACGGTGAGAAAACCCGAAGTTCCGTTTGGCGAAGGGGCCGTTGAAGGGATCGTTGCCAGTGAGTCTGCAAATAATGCCTGTATAGGTGGAGCACTTATACCTATGCTTACGCTTGCTGTTCCCGGCGATGCAGTCACTGCGGTTCTTCTATCTGCAATGTACGTTCATGGGCTTAGGCCTGGACCACTACTTTTCACGCAGACTCCCGATCTCTTCTACGTAATTTTGGCCGCCGGCATTATAGGCTCTCTTTCGATCCTTTTCCTTGGAATCGGCGTGGCGCCTCTAATGGCAAGAATGGTGCTGATTCCCAAAAAGATTCTTCTTCCGGTTGTGGCTATCCTTTGTATAATTGGCGCCTACGCAATAAATTCAAGTGTGTTCGATGTGCTTATAATGGCTATCTTCGGTTTGATAGGCTTCATCATGAGAAGGAAGGGATACTCGGTGGCGCCAATGGTTCTCGGTATTGTGCTGGGATCATTGATGGACGCCAATTTTAGAAGAGCGGTATCGCTTGCTTCGGCAGGAGACAATTTGATAGTTTCAATGTTCTCAAGACCCATCAGTATTATTCTGATTGTCTTCATTCTGATATCACTGTTTTCCAATTTCAAGTTTGTCAAGACCGGGGTGAGAAAACTCTTCTCCGGAAGGTCTGACAAAGGACAGGAGGATTGAAAATGATAGCCTTTGCTTCAAGGCATAATCTTTCGGGTAAACTCTCTGTGCCCGGTTCAAAGAGCCATACAATAAGAGCAGTCCTCATCGCCGCTATGGCAAACGGACTCTCAACCATAAAAAACCCTCTTTCCAGTGAAGACTGCCTTTCGGCGACAAGAGCCGCCAGGGCCTTCGGTTCCGACGTGAGAATTGAAAAGGGAGTATGGACGATAAAGAGCAACTCCGAAGGCTTAAAGAATCCCGACGATGTAATTGACTGCGGGAATTCCGGAACGACCTTCTATTTTGCCACGGCGATCTCGGGGACTCTGAGTGACTACGTTGTTCTTACGGGAGATTATCAGATCCGCAGAAGACCAGTTGTAAAACTGCTGGAAGCAATGAGAGAATTGGGGGCCTTCGCCGTCACAACGAGAAGTAACAGCGATGCGGCTCCCGTCATTATAAAAGGACCAATGAAGGCAGGAACTATTGTTTTCGATGGAAAGATGTCTCAGTACATTTCCGGAATGCTCCTGGCATCGGCGAGACTCGAGGGGAAAACCAGGATCGAAGTTCAGAAGGCCATAGAGAGACCTTATCTACAAATGACTGTTGACTGGATGACCGAACACGGGATAAAAGTCGAATACGACGAGAAAAACTACAGCTTCTTCGAAGTGGAAGGCCCCCAGGAATACAGAACAGTCGAAACTTCAATACCGAGCGACTGGGAATCCGTTGCATTCCCTCTCGTAGCGGCGCTGGTTACGGATTCCGAGATCGTGATAGAAGATCTCGATCTGTCCGGAAGCCAGGGAGACTCAGTAATCGTAGATATCCTGAAAGAGATGGGTGGAGACGTAACTCTCGACAGGGCTACTAACTCTCTAAAGGCCAGGGGGGGAAACAGACTCAGGGGAATCACCATAGACTGTTCCGACATTCCCGACGCTCTGCCCATACTCTCAGTTGCCGCCTGCTTCGCAGAGGGAGACACGGTATTGACTGGAATAGAAAGCATAAGAGTGAAAGAAACCGACAGAGTCGAGGTAATGAAGAGGGAGCTCTCGAAAATGGGAGCGTCGATCGAGGATACTGATCATGAAATGATTATCCATGGCGGCAAGAAACTTACCGGAGCAAAGGTCGAAAGCCACGACGACCACAGAGTGGCTATGTCCCTCGCAGTCGCCGGGCTCTTCTCAGACGGGGTCACGGAGATCGGCAACGCCGAATGCGTCTCGGTCTCCTTCCCGGGCTTCTATGAACTTATGAACGGCGTTGGAGCTGGATTCGAGACTGAATAGAGTCGCCCGTCTTGTAAAGGTATCCGGCAGTTATCACTTTTCGGATGGAAATCAAAGAGAACATCACCTATTAACCCCGGCTTCTCGGCCGGGCTTTTTCTTTCTATGCCGGACGCTTTCGGCAGATCTTAATACCAATAAGTGAGAGGCTTCTGAAAACTTGTCCAGGAATCGACCCAAGGAGAAACTTCAATAGCAAGCTTAACTCTCGGTGTTAGTTGCAGCTTTTTGGTGAGAAGGACCCATAGGCAGTCTTTGTGAGAAGTCTCTTAACAATTCCCCTAATTACTCTTTGGTTTTTTCTTTTCGTGACCATAGTAAAAAGACAGCTTAATTCAAGAATATCAGAGTTACCTTAGCAATACTTACTATTAGTCAGGGCCGGGGGAGTCGATAGCGAACGCTGGTTTTCAGAATAAGCAGGAAATTCGACAGCGTCAATCAATAAATCAGACCGTCTTCCACTCCAAAGAAGAGAATCAACATCCAGTCTTCTAATCTACATGGTTCAGATGCACATCTGCGAAACGATGAGGACGTTTGATATCACCGTTTATTGAGCACCTTCCACAGGCAAAAAGGCTTGACACTGAGAATTCAAAACGTGATAATTGTAATAGTACAGGCTGACAGAGCCCTGGCGCTCTTGCTTTTCTCTAAACAATCGGAGGTAATAGAAAATGAGAAAAATTCTTATCATCTTCATGCTAGTTCTCGTTGCCTCGATTTCACTGGCAAACTTTTTCAAACCTGATATTCGTCCCGGTTACGGCGTAACGAGCACAGGATGGCTTTCGGATTACTTCGAACCTCTCAAGGGAACGAACATGGATGCTCCCGTCTACTACATGGACAGCGGAGTGCCCGGGCCCACTTTTCTGCTTATGGGTGGTACACATCCAATGGAAATCGCAGGAACCGTAGCTGCGACAATATTTATTGAAAACGCTTTGGTAAAGAGCGGCAGGATAATTGTTCTGCCTTTTGGCAACAGCAGCGCGTCTTCGATAGGAACCGTATTCTACCCGAACCAGCCGGACCACTTCCTGCAAATCGAGTCGAAGACGGGACCTCGTTTCCTTGTATATGGAGACAGAAATACCGACATCGAAGATCAGGGTGTCCCCGATCCAGATGTATACGTCCATTATCAATCGGGACAGGAACTTCCGGGCTATGAGTCGAGAAATCTCAATAGAAACTTCCCCGGTCGACCGGACGGAACCCCCACCGAAAAGCTGGCCTTCGCGATAATTGAACTGATAAGAACCGAGAAAGTCGATTTCAACCTCGACATGCATGAGAGCGATACTCCAGACAACTACAGCATTGTTGACGGAAATAAGGTTCAGGGAGGCAGACTGGCGTACATGCTTGTCTGTCACCAGCGTGGGCTTGAAATTGGCGCATACGCCACGATGGAGATAGAATTCAACTACGGAGTCTCGCTGAACCTCGAAGAATCCGACATACGATTCAAAGGCCTTAGCCACAGGGAGATCGGAGACGCCACGGAAAGTATTTCATTCCTTGTTGAATCGCCCAATCCCGGTTTCGATTACACGTGGCGTGAAAACGCCGATGTGCTCTTCGATGAGAAGTACCCTCTCAAACACCGGGTCGGTCTGCATCTCGCAACGGTCGAAGCACTGATCAACGGTTACAACATGTTCATGGGCACGGAACTCACCTACAAAGATGTTCCGACGTACTCAGACTTGATGGAAAACGGCTTCGAAGCTTATTTGAACTAGTGAGTCACCGTATCTTGATGAAACAAAAAGCCCCGGTGATGCCGGGCCTTTCCTCTCTCATACGAATCTATTTCACCAGGTCTGAATCTAATGTCAGCGTTCTCAGGAATTCTATAGACGCAGAACCATTGAATAAACAAGGGAACGACAAGTTGCCGAATGATACAATCCCTTCGAAATCCCTTCGGCTCAAGTTCTGCAGATTCACAGAAGGATCTATTTGCACTTCTCCATGAATCAAGCCAGTACTAAATATATGAACTATTCCTGCTTTTCAAAAGACAACTTCTCGGACTTCTTGAAGCTTATTGTAGACTCCCCGGATGAACCCGAACTGGGTTCTTTGTTCAATAGCTTTACTCTTGATGTAAGCACAATATTCTTGCTTGTGTTTTCGATCCTTACTTCGAGTACTGTCTCGTTTGTATCTTTGAAATCGAAAGTGAGGTCATCAACGATCGGATCCGTCAGATAGTTAACTTTATCGTCCTTCCTATATTCAATCCTCTTATCCTGAAGGCGAAAAACCGTCTTTTCTTGATCATAGTCAAGAGCCACATCCTTAGCCAATCCAAGCTCCTTGACAATGATCTCCATTGCCGAGGTCATTTGTCTTTCTATCTCGGTTTTTTCAAGAACTCTTGTGTAGGTCTTCCACCAGATGTTGTAAACGGTTAGGGTAATTGCGAGAACAACAGCAGCGATAGCCATCGTGACAACCATCTCCATAAGGGTTAGTCCTTTTCGCCTGTCAATTTCCTTACTCATTGGCCAGACCTCTGAACTCAATAAGCTGCTTTGTCCTACCATAACCTATCTTTAGTACCGCACCCGGAATATCGATTTCTCCGATAGTCACAGTTGCTTGTTTGCTATCTCCTTCTCCTTCTTCTAGTTCCCCCGACTTAACTAGAAGGTCTTCGGAGATTGCGCTGGCGGAGTCTTCAACCCTGAGCGCAGTCATCAGGAAATTCATGAGCGTGGTAACAGAAATTATGATAATTAACAATGCTATAAGAACCTCAACGAATGAAAAACCACTACTTCTGTTTATACCCAGTCCTCCTTGGCCAGTGGCTAGAACTCTCATCACATTCACTCTCCCCACTGTTCGAAGGCTTCTTCACCATCGCCATCGATAATTTCCAGGGAGGTATCTGAAAACTCGTCTTCTACTTTCTTGTAGTTTACTGTTCCCTCTCCGTTCGCTAAGAATCTCTCACATACTATTGCCCCGTAGAAATCAGGGTTCCCATGCGTAGTTATCTCGGCATATGGAGCGAACAACGCTATCGCCTTCGCACTTGGCGTACCATAAAGCTTGATTTTACTTCCCTCATATATGAGAAGCCCACTGACTCTTAGATTACTATTTCCTCCCAACCTGAACTCATCATCAATCTCATTCTTTATGTGAATAGTACCTCTCAAATCTAGGTCACCCAAACTCGTTCCCTTGTAATAAACTACAACTCTGTCAATTTCACTTTGATCTCCTTCAATGTTGATGGAGCCGCCGCCACTAATATTTCCCACATATAGGTTTAGTTTTCCATTACCTGACAGCTCGATAGATGCATATGACTTCATCTCCAGTTGACCGATAACAATCTTCCTCACATCACTTGAAGATCCAGTCTCAATTGTGAGTCTTGCTTCATTATTCTTGTTTTTCCCTTCCATACTTATGCTACTGTAGTAACCGTCATCATTTATGATTGATTCATTTGAATTAACGCTAAGAGAATCCCGCTCAGTCAGCACTGGGAAATCCGGAAACTCTGGTAATATACTTTTGTAGTCTCTTGTGTTCTCAAGAGTCCTAACCAGATGTCCCTCTTCTAGGAAATAATCATTGGGATCTAATTCATCAACATCAGTTCCCGGTCCAAAGAAAACGTCTCCGTCGATGACGGTCTTCTTGCCCCCATTGCCTTGGCCGTTACCATTGTTACCCTGCCTGCTGATTGCCGAAGTGTCGGTCGAATTAGTACCTATATCACCTATGACCTTGGAATTGGCAGAAGCTCCCGTCTCTATTTTCCCGTCTGCAAAAATAGCCATATCGAAAACCGGAATCCCTGCAGAACCTTCACTACACATAAATGCGAGCGTTCTTGTCATATCCCCGGCATTTCCGGACGAGAGAAAGTTCGTGGACTCACTGTTCCTCCATATTGCGGTCACTACCTCATGGTTTCTGAAGGAGGATGCACTGGCTTCAAAGCTCGCCCTAACGTTATCCTTTGACCAAACGTTTGTAACATCTTGAAAGTGAAAACTCAGCTCTCCATTGTCCTCGCTACTAAGATCCCCATGAAGTACAATCACTTTCTCATCAAAGAACCGCTCATCACTCTTGCTTATTTCATTCACATACTCCCTCGCAATCTCAACGCCAGATCTTGCAAAGAAGTATGCCTGCGTTCGCTTCTCGAGATCATTGGTCTGCCTGGCCCTGCTCATGACCACAGTCATCAACGCAGCTCCAATTATGGATATTACGAGAAAGATAATGAGAGCTATCCCAAGAATCACTCCACTCTTTCTGTTCACTTTGATCTCCTCCTGTGACCCTAACTATTAACTGAAAAACGCCCGCTAGTGCAAATCTATGCTTTGTCTTCATCACTACTACCGCAATCTAGTCCGATCAGTTTTCAGCCTTGTTTGCAATCAAACGCACCAGGTAACTATTGATGCATTCTAATTCGAATAATCGATCCGCTTATTACTATGCGGGCAGAATTCTAATCAAGATCACTTTCTGTAGAAGCAACACTATGCCAGTCCGAAAAAGGTTTGAGTAAAAGGATCACATAAAAAGACATTCAGGTCACGAAATCGAGATCAGCAATTGCTTATCTGTTGTTACTTTTGTCGACTGACCAACCATAACTAAAGAGAATCCAGACGATCGCCCGGTCTGCATTGTCAATCGCTCGCTTCCCCCAGAAATGAATTTCCCCAAATCAGTCGAGTTGAGGAAATTCACTTCAGTCTGCTTCACGATATTAGGCAGTATTGATAGACAACCTCATTAAAGGGTCGATTCTGAAGATAAAAAACAACCGTGATGAAGTGGAAGCGGCTCCTATCAGTTAGTTTTCAATCTATATGATCACTGCGCAGTAATACTTTAGACTGAATATCAATAAATAAAGATTCAATTCTTGATTTCTCCGCAAGTCGCTCCAAGGGGCCTGCTAAAACGATCAGGAGATAATCTAATGATAATTGCCTCAGCCTGATGAAGAAATCTCAGTTGTCGAAAAAGGAAAATCATCTGAATGATGTGATTCCTATTTGTCGAGGCATTATGACTTTCCGAAAGCGGCATGAAGGTGTTCAATGTCCTATTGTTCTTGTTCCGCAAAAGAGCTCCCTGCGGAACACTGGTGTAATTTCAAATTGGAATCACTGAATTTTCTTTTCGGCAGGCACTGTTTTGCATCCTCTCTCGTTGAAGATGATGAAGATAAATGATCATTCTTTTAATACGATTTGAAGGGTGATGATGAATTTTGAGGGAAAAGGAAAGAGAAATCGTAAAAAGACAAATTCTAGAGTTGATTTCGGACTCTGCAAAACCTTATCTCTACAAAAGAGTCGATATGATCCTCGAGAGCAACCTTCTTAAGGACGAGGAAATAGCCGAACTGATTCAGGAAGGAAGAGCGTACACAATGGCAATTGCGCTCATAAACGACTGGTTGCTCACGCTCCCTTATCCCCTGAAAGGGAAGACGTACAAAAAGCTAAAGAAAGTTCTCGACAGTTTAAGGTAGTAGATAAGGACTGAATTGATCGGAGCGGTTCTACATTGAAATGAGATCTCTAATACCACGACTGATGAGAGCAACTCTTAGGTATTTCACTCAGGATACAGCAATAGTAAACCGGTATACTGTTCTTTTTCTGTGACTTGCACGGCAATGGCATCACAGTTGATTCGGTTTTCTCATAAAGAGCAGCCATCCCCCGGCGGCTCTTTAAAACATATGAATTGCATTCGTTCCACAAAGTTCTGGTAAGTATCGGAAATGAATAGATAGTTATAACACTTCTCAAGAATCAGGGCTGCGTGTTCGGGAAATTCGGAAGTTACCAATAATATTCCGATTTCCCAGCTACGATTGTATATCTGCAGTTCTCCTACTGCCCGCCTTGTTTTGATATACTCTATTTAAGCAGAGAGTCGTCTCTCCAGTTCTTACCTGGTTTTGGTACTACTACTACTTATTCGTTCTCTGCAACTGTAAGCTAAGTTTCAGTCAGGAGGTCGATATGGATAATTCAGAGAGATTTATGCAGGCCTTCAGATCGATAGAGGGATATCTGAGGAAGATAAACGAAGATTACCGTGTTGACGGCTTCGCAAGATCCTTGAGAGATGCATCAAAGAGCGACAAAACTCTGCGCAACTACCTCGACATACTACTCGAGTACGCCGAGCTTAGAAACGCAATTGTCCACACCCTAACAAGCGATGGTAAACCCATCGCAGAACCGCATAAGGAAGTCGTGAGAATATTGAACACATTGCCGAAATGTTGAACGCTCCACCCAGGGTGTCTAAGATATCCAAATCAGAAAAAGTCGTGACAATCGACCTCAATGATACGCTAGACAAAGCCCTGAAGATCATAGGAGAGAAGTCATTCTCACAGATTCCTGTCTATGAGGGAAGGCAATTCAGAGGAATTCTCACTGCTTATGAGATCGCCAGGTGGATGGCCTTTGTTGGCGAAGAAGAGAGGGCTTACATAAAAGAAATGCCGATTCGAGACGTGATGGACTATGCGGAAGAAGATAAGGCAGTCAAATTTGTTAGCAGAAAAGCGACCCTCTTCGAAATCGCAGCTTCATTCGGCGTGTTCAGTGCCCTGGGCAAGAGGCTTGAGGCGATACTTGTAACGGAAAACGGCAGAAGAAGCGAGACTCCCCTGCAGATAATTACCATCTGGGATTTACCGACCATATCCGCTGCTCTCCAAGAGTAACAGTCAGCAAGCTTCACTTGGCGACGTCTTTACCGTAATCTGGAAACTTGTTGTTGATTCCCCCTTTCCTTCCGACACTTATCACGATGGTCTCTCTCCTGCGGGGAGCGAGAGAGTCCACTCGTAATTGCTTCCAACAGTCGTACTGGGACCACTCACAACAGAAAAAGTAAGGGGTCTCAGTCGGGATCGGCACAGTATGTCGAAAGCGAGAAACTCACAGGATCACCAAGCCTCATAATAAGATTCGGGATCGTTTCCCAGACAGGAATCTTGTTGAAGAAGGGACATCCCGTCAGCACAATAATCAAAGGCAGAAGTAAGAGCGGCGATATTTGCGTTTCATTTTCCCACCTCCATGAAAGACATGCGGGAATCATCGTGCAAAAAACGGCACACTTCTTACATCACTTATTGATTCTGGGTTAAGCAAGAGTGATTATAATGCACTGTAAAGTGTGTGGGTCGAAAAGCACACCGATACAGGCAGCAAAATCAATTCTGCGACATTTCGATGCATCTCCAGACCCAAGCATTTTCCACTGCAGAGAACATTACTCTTCGAATGTAATGCTAATCTAAGATCCCTTTGATGTCTCCTGCATCCAGTACCGAACTTGCATTTGATAGCGGAGTCTCAACAAGCAACAAGCTGACCATGCTCTCGAGATAAGCAATGTCCTTCCAGCATCCGAACATTGTCTTAATGGACATCTGTCCTATTCATTTAACTTGCACTGGTAATATACTGTTATCCGGGAGGGTTATTCATGAAAGAAATAAGAGACAGGAAGCGAATATCGGAATACTTGTCGAGATTCAAACTGGCCGGGTTTTTCGAGGAGGATGTCAGTCAACTTTTCGCCTTGCATAGCTTCGGTAGAGGCGAAGACATTTTCACCGTAGACGAGCGACCTGAGTATCTGTACTTTCTTGTGAAAGGCAAGGTTAAAATCTCAATTCTCTTGAGAAATGGCAACAGGGTATTGCTTAGGTTCTGCGTTCCCCTTTCTTTGCTCGGAGACCTGGAAATAGCCAATGACTTCGCCGTCAAGACTTCGGTTTCAGCAGTCTCGGAATCTGAACTCCTGGCTCTGAGGCTTTCTCAGGTAAGAGAGAATCTGATGAGTAATCCTGCCATCCTGAGATTGATCATTCGTGAACTGTCTTTCAAGCTTTATCACAATGACGTCGTGAAGACGTTGACTTCCTCCGCACCACTAAAGACGAGAATTGCATCTTATCTCCTGCTGATGACCTCAGATGAAAGGAATGAAAGAATGTTGGATGAACTGGAAACTGAAAGTCAAGCTGAGATCGCCGAGCTTTTGGGGGCTAGCTACCGCCATGTGAACAGGGTTTTAAACGAACTAGACAGAGAAGGAATATTGAGAGTCAGTAGATCACAGATAAGGATAATCGACTTCGACAAACTCAAGAATCTGGCTTCGGATCTGTACGGGTGAATGAAAAATGATTAAGGGTATTCTCTTTTCCGTGACTGCAGGCATAGTAATCGCCATGCAGAGCGTTTTCAGCGCGAGACTTAGCGAAAAGGTCGGCTTTTTTGGCTCGAATTTCTTCATACACGGTACCGGTTTTCTCCTTGCTTCATTTCTTTTACTGCTTTTCGGAAGAGGCGAACTGAGTATCGAATCGCTAAAGGGACTGAATCCAATCTATGCAACTTCAGGGTTCATTGGTGTTCTTATCATCTTCAGCATTGCGCAAGGCGTATCTGCACTTGGCGCCAGCAGAGGAATTGTGATAATTGTTGTAACGCAGATAGTCTTCGCATTAATCATCAACATTTCTGGGTTATTCGGTGAAACCCCTCTTCATCTGACTCCGGCGAAAATCACAGGTCTTCTTCTCATGCTTTTCGGCGTCCTGATCTATCAGCTTGCGAAGTGAGTGCGTTGAAATGCAACTATTTCCGAAAGCCCAACCCCATCATTCCGAGCTCCGACAAGCCGTCCGGGTTTTTTGGGAAACCGGGGTCGGGGGTAGAGAAAAGATTGACAGCGGGTCTGGGGTCTTGGGTCTAGAGTCTGGCGAACAAAAGCGGCTCTGAACAATTCAGGATTATCAGCGCCAGTGAAGCCGCCATCCCAAGCTTGACTTGGGATTTGCTCTTTTGAAAGACCGTGGTTGGATTTAGCGGGTTCGTTGTAGGAAGAGCAAAGGAACTGGTTCGCCGTTGAGCGGTTCGCAGTTTGCCGAGGAAACCTGTTCTTCGTTCCAGAGCAAGGATCTGTTACTCGTTCCTGAACACTCCTGGATGCAAGATGTTCTTGCCCCACTGGGCCTCGCAGGCTATAACGAAGGACTGGACTTATCTTGCATCCCCTGCCTCTCTTATTCTAACAAACAACGAAGGACTGCTCTTCACAGCGTTCAGCGGTTTTTTGGAGCATGACGGACTGTGGCATTTTCAGAATAACCATACCCTGTAGTCCCGTGGAGCCTGCACTGATGAGCCTGCCCCAATGAGCCTGCCCTGAAAATCTCCTGTTCAGGGGTTCTATTTGGGGATCTTGTTCAGGGTCATCCCGAACTTGTTTCGGGATCTAGGCTTTCGAAGGGGCCTTAAATTTCTTATTATAAGATCTCTTCAGAAATAAAGTGAAATAGTGTTCTATATACTGGTCACTTATGCTAAAATGTGTTTGTTATAAAGGTCAATTATTGATAGGAGGTTGATATGACAGACCAACAGATGTTTTCAGTCCTCGCAAGATGGAATTACTGGGAAGATCGTTCTTTGCCGGAACTTGTTTACAGAAGAGAGATCGGTGAAATTGAAGAATTTCTCGACAGTAATTTCGTGCAGATTGTAAAAGGACCTAGAAGGTCAGGCAAATCATCTCTTCTTAAGCTTGTGTACAGAAAGCTCCTAGAATCTGTTGATAAACTCTCCTTTCTGTTCTTGAACCTTGAAGATGTCTCTCTCTCTATGGAAGAGAAAACGCCGGTCCTTCTTGAAAAACTCTACAGGCTTTACAGGCAGAGAGTCAATCCCGATGGAAAGACCTACATGTTTGTCGATGAGATCCAGCATATACGAGGCTGGGAGCAATGGATAGAGACTTACAGGGAGTCCGGAGAGGTCAAATTCATTGTGACCGGCTCATCTTCAAAGCTCTCTTCCAAAGAGCTTGGAACGCTGTTGACAGGAAGGCACATAGATCTGACTCTGTTGCCCTTTTCGTTCGCAGACTTTGTGCGATCGAAGGGAATTGAAGTCTCCTCGCTTTCAATTGAACTCAAAAGTGATCTCATCAAGAATCTGCTGTTCAGTTATTTGGATTCCGGAGGCTTTCCTGAGATTCTCTTGAACTTCCCTGAAGAAAATGGGACAAAGATTCTCGAGGCATATTTCGACGACATCATATACAGGGACATCGTAGAGCGTTGGAATATCAGAGACGCTCTGCTTACAAAGAGAATCGCGCTCTATGCTCTGAAGAACAGCGGAAATCTCTTGAGCTACAGAAAAATACAGAAGGCTCTCGAACAGACCTCGGGAAAGACTTCAACCAGCACAATTTCGGAGAACATGTCGCACCTATCGGAAGCATACATATTGTTTGAAGTAGAGCTTCATACGAATTCCGTCAAGAAGGCCCTAATCAACCCAAGAAAAGTATATTCCGTCGACACTGGCCTGAGAAAAGCCGTTGTCAAGCCGCTCACTGATGACTATGGAAGAGATGGAGAGAACATTGTCTTTCTAGAGCTCTTGAGGCGGGGCTATAAGGTGACTTTCTGGAAGACTGACAAAACCGAAGTTGATTTCGTCGCCTCTGGAAGAACTGGCGATCTGGTCATTAATGTCACAATGTCAAATCTTGATGATCCCGCTTTGAGAGAACGTGAACTCCGGGGATTACTCGAATTCGAGGGCGACAGATCCCGCAGGATACTTCTCAACAGCGACATTGAAGACACGCTGAAGATTCACGACAAGACCATTGAGCTGATCCCTCTCTGGAAATGGCTTCTTATTGAGGATTTCCTCCCAAGCAGATAATCTACACTATTTCTGACAAGTTTTCGTAAACGCAAAGGGCTTCATCTGAACTCAACGATCTGCTGGGTTTTCAGACAGATTCATTTAGAAAGATGCCTTCTGTCCTCTCAAGCGCTCTCGATCATATCTATGGACTGGTTTATGCTTTGGGACGAAGGTACGAAGGAAGGCTCCTATTTCACCATAACGGTAAGTGCGGTTGTGGAATGATTTTGATCTTCACACCTCTATTCTCTCCGCTCTGGCCTCTTAAGTGATCTTTGACTTCCATTTATCGGAAGTATATCGGAAGTCTAGTATAATTGAACTGTGATGGGAGGAGAGATTCCTATGAAAACCAGATGGGTCCCCAGGTACTCAATTACCGATAAGATAGCGGCCGCTCTTATGACTATAGAAAAGATAAGGGGTCAGTTGGAGAACGCGCAGATTCCTCTCAGCTCTCTTGCGCGAATAAGAGAAAGCGCGAGAATCCGATCAACGCACTTTTCGACACAGATAGAGGGTAATCGCCTGACTCTTCAGGAAGCGCGCGAGGTGGTCAAGAATCAAAGAATTATCCAAGAAAGAGCAAGAGATTCAAGGGAAGTGAAGAATTATTGGGATGCACTTCTCAAAATCGAGGAGTGGGCTCAAGGACTGAGATCGTTCGATGAATACCTTATAAAGAAAACGCACTCAATTGTCGAGAAGGGTCTCAGAGCAAAGCCCTCTGCTTATCGAACTGAACAAAACGTAATAAGAGACTCCCTCACTAATGCGATCATCTACCTTCCTCCCGAAGCAAAGGACGTTCCAGAACTTATGCATGAACTCATTAACTGGGAACATGGTGCCCGGAATAAGACACCGGTTCCACTTATCGCGGCGCTCGTTCACTACCAGTTCGTTACTATACATCCCTTCTACGACGGAAACGGAAGAACTGCAAGGCTCTTGTCCACCTTCATTCTTCAAAGGGGAGGCTATGGACTGAACGGAATCTTTTCTCTCGAGGAGTATCATGCTCGCAACCTTCAGCTCTACTACAACTCTCTTATGACCCACCCCCATCACAATTATTATGAGGGAAGAGAGAACGCCGATCTTACCGGCTGGATTGGATACTTCGTAGAATTGCTTGCAAAGGTTTTCGAAGCAGCTGGAAAGCAAGTTCTCACTCAAGGAGTGATTCCTTCAGACCGCGTACTCTTTAGAAGACTTGACCATAGGCAGAAGAATGTACTCTCTATGTTCGCTTCAAAAGATTCCTTGACAGTAAGAGAACTGGCAAACAACCTGGGACTTTCGGACAGGATGGTTAGAAATATAGTAAATAAGTGGGTCCAAGATGGCTTTCTCGAAGTACTCGATCCCTCAAACAAGAATCGAAGATATGGATTATCGGAAATTTATCGGCACTTTCTCGGAAATAATAATTGAGGTCGATTCGCGAAAGGTGTCAGGGTTAAGAATCAATAAGAGAAGAGATCAATTTCGAAGATGAAACAGCGGTCATCAGAAGGAGAAATTGAAGAGATTGACTTCGATTAATTGTTTTTTTCCATCTCTCTTAACTTTTAATCATTTCCTAGGACGGTTCTTCGCATTGTACAGCGTTTTATACCAAAGCTGCTCTTTCCCCGCGAAGCGGAACTGGCCGCACGAAGTGCGACTGGTCTCTGCCAAGGCAGAGACTGGCCTGCGCAGCAGCCTCACTTCCCGACTCAGTCGGCCTTGCGTCCCTGTACAATCTTCGCCGGCATTCCGCGATTCGGAGGACGGTGGACTGTTGACGGTTGACCTGAGAAGGCCTCCTGGCGAAGGCAGCCTTGCGTCCGCCGAGGTCTTCCTTACAACCAAGAACAAGGCTCTTACCTCTGGAACGAACAATCACTTGGTATCTATTCCCTAAGGTTAACTGAATGTAAAAAATGGAGTCTGTCACGAAAGAAGGGATTAAGAACGACCTTTTCTTCCATACTGCCCAGCCATTGTTAGTCTTCGTCCAAACCGTCAGTTTCCCAGACCCCGTTTGATGAAGTCTTCCATTTCCTGTATATGTTCAGGCGTTTTGCAGCCCTTCTTCCAGTCATCCAAGACCCTTTCGAAAAACTCATCTGGAGCATCTTCGGCCCAGTCTTTGAACTGAGATGTTGATTCTTTGCCGAACCGGTTTATTCCTTTCAGGATACCCATGCAGTAATTCTTCGCCTCGCTGTCCAGTGAAAGGTCGAGATACTTGTTCAGTTCATTTGTGAATGGCTCTAAAGCCTCTTCAAACATTTCCCACGCTCTCTCTGACGGTTCCACGTACCCATACCTCATGCTGCCTGATTGCTCCCAAAGATCCTCAACTTCAATTCCTTCCAACGCATAGTACACTTGAGAAGCAACGTTCTCAACATCTATATCACGCAGGTATTCCAATGCAATTTCTTCAATACGTTTTGCAATGCTCCGATCTTCTTTGGCCAAGGCTTTTAGTATAAAAAGAGCATCATGCCCGCTAATATTATCAAGAACTTTCTCTTTATTCGTTTCTGCTCGATATTGCTTCTTGCTCCTATCCACAGTGGTTCCACCTCAACACCCGTGTCGTTATTCTCAGAGGATGCAGCTTAACTTGATTATACCTCTCTGACAGTTAATTCTGATGATTGTGATCTCCAATGGGATTATCATGAGTGCGGAGCGTTCAACTCAGAAAAGATCTAATGAAATAGATTTGCTAATGTCTGATCGGACAGTTTTGAAAAGGAAATCAACGGACTATAGTGAGGCCAGAATTGAGGAAGAAGGACGAGGCAGGATAAAGAAGGGTATGAAATAAAGAAGTATCGGTTTCGAAACAACCAAACGCTGTCATCCCGAACTTGTTTCGGGATCTAATTCCAAGAATGAAGAACCTGGACGCGTAGCGTCGGAACGAAGAACCGGTCTTCTCGGAGGAGGGTAGACCGTTGACGGGCGACGTTGTTTTCATCAGAGTCGGGCGGCTCTGCTCGAAGGATGGGTCTGCGGTCACGGAGGACCAGGGAAACCTCAACAACAAGAGTCTATCTCCTGGTATCCTGATCCCTAGGTTGATTGAATGCAGAAAATGGAGTCACGAGGGCAAGGGACAATATGATGAGTGAGTTTTTTGTATTATTGGTTCACAAGCTAAATATTGGACCAGAAGGTTGCATGGCACTGATGCTTTTCGATATGGAGAGTGGAAACATAAGTATATAGTCCGCCGCAAGCTTCTGAACACATCGCTTTCAGTCTCTTGTCTCTGCCCACCGCTTTCGTTCTGAAATTGGGAACCTGAAACTGCTCTCGAAAGAACCAGGAAGACTATTCTCATTTCTTACATCCAGGAATTATGAAATTCTGCCAAATTTGCCCGTATAGTGAGAAAAAACCATACAGTCGTCTTTATACAGGAATAGACAGGAAAAATGCCTGCACATTGTCGGCATTCATGTTTGTTGTTAAAAACCAACTTTCTATATAATGTAATCGATTACATTGAAATCGATTACATCTTTTACAGGAGTTGCTTATATGAATATAAACATATCCACAATAGCGAAGATGGCTAAAGTATCTACTGCGACTGTTTCCCGGGTAATAAACAATCCAGAGAAGGTATCTGCTAAGACCCGCGAGAGAGTTGAAAGTGTAATAAGTAAGCTAGGCTACGTGCCAAATCAGCAGGCGCGAAGCCTCAGAAGCCAGCAGACGAAGATGATTGCGATTATTGTTCCGCACAGCGCCGATTATCTCTTCACCTATCCCTATTTTTCGATCTTCTTGAGAGAGACCTCGCTCGAATTGAGTCACCTCGGTTACCATCTTATACTGACAACCGACGAACCACATAACTCTGTGATAGATACTTACCGTGTATTCACAGACAAAAGATTGGTGGATGGATTTGTGGTACTCGACTTGAAAAACGAAGACGAAAGAGTGGACTTTCTCAAATTGCGGAACATACCTTTTGTGGCCGTCGGTAGAAACGAAAGAGACAAAGACATTTCATTCGTAGATACCGATAACGAAGGAGGTGCGTATATTGCAGGGAAGTACCTCGCCCGAAAAGGTTGCTCGCAGGTTCTCTTCATAAACGGCCCCGCCGATCAAAGCGTTTCTCTATGGAGGGAACGCGGCTTTCAAAAAGCGGCGCAGGAAATGAATTTCACCTTCCACGTCCGCAATGGAGATTTCGTTGAAAAGAGCGGCTTCGAGATAACGAAAAAACACCTTGGCCAATTCGACGGAATCTTCGCGGCTTCAGACCTGATGGCCATCGGCGCGTTGAAGGCCTTGAAAGAGGCGGTAGTTTCTCTGCCTGTCGTTGGATTTGACGATATTCCCATTTCATCGGACGTTTCACCTTCTTTGACAACGGTTCACCAGCCAATAGACGAGGTCGGAAGAAGGGCCGCTATCAATCTTGTCAGACTCATATCCGAAGACCACACGGAAACGACGATTCTTCCGGTCGAGCTAATTGTCAGAGAATCCTCAGAGGTTAGGAGATGAAGGTTTTCAAGAACGGAAACCTTATGGTAGTTACCGATGACAGAGGTCTCATCGACTGCGAGAGTGAAAAGGCGGCCGGACTTTATCTGGAGGATACCCGTTTCATATCCAGAATGATTTTAAAGTCCTCGCTCACGCTCACAAGACTACACACAGATTTTTCATGGGACGGGATTGAAACCCATTATCTGGGGCGTTCAAAACCGGGAATCCCGCATTATGATATCGCAGTCGCCGAAAGTCTCCGGGTGGAAGGGAACACTCTTCACGCAGAGCTCACGGTGAGGAGCTATTCGCTGGAAGAAGTTCGGATATCTTTTGAATATGATATCAGTTGTGTCTTCGAAGATATCTTCTCAGTAAGGGGAGAGAACGACTCATACAATGGGCTGGAAAGCCCGAGAACTCTTTCCTCTTCTTCATCGAGGAGTTTTCAATATGAGAGCGACCTCGAAAGAGATACCGTTGAGAACTCTCTGTCCGCGCTCTCTCTGAAAATCCGGCCAGGCGAGAGTGCGAGAGTATCCGGGAAATTGAGGCTCGACAAATACGTGAAGAAGGACGTTGTTTTCGAGAAAATGTTGTCTGAAAGGCCCGTGAAGGATATTGTGCCTATCAAAAAGACTTCGCTGCTGGATGAAAGGGAACTGGGAGATCTCAAAATGCTCATGATTCCCACTATCTATGGTGACTTTCCAGGTGCAGGCCTACCCTGGTACGCCACGGTTTTTGGAAGGGATAGCCTTATCTTTGGCCTCCAGACTGTGGATCTCCTTCCCGAAATAACAAAAAACATACTTACGGTGCATACTTACCTTCAAAGCAAAGAAGAAGACAGCCAGAACGAAGGGCAGCCCGGGAAGATCGTTCATGAAACCCGTTTGAATGAACTATCGCTAGCCGGAAGGTTACCTTTCGAAAGATACTACGGATCGATCGATGCGACTCTTCTGTTCATTATGCTCTCCCACAGGTACTACTCTCAGACTAATGACTGGGACTTTATAAGATCTATCGAAAACAGCATCATGGAAGCTGCCGAATGGATTGATACTTACGCTGATCTCGATAACGACGGATACATCGAATTCGCACCTTCAGGCAGCGGTCTTTCTATTCAGAGCTGGAAAGATTCCGCCGACTCCGTGAGCTTCTCCGACGGCAGGCTGGCAGAGCCTCCACTGGCGCCAGTAGAGGTCCAGGGATATCTGTATGATACATTCAAATGTCTTGAAAAACTTATGGCTCTCTTTGAGGACGGGGAAAGGGCAACTCTGTATGCACTGAAGGCAGCCGCCCTGAAAAAAAACTTCAATCGTGATTTCTGGCTGGAGAGCGAAAACTACTTCGCTACGGCGCTGGATAAAAACAAGAAACCGGTCGATTCAATAACATCTAATCCCGGGCACTGCCTAATGACAGGCATAGTGGACGAAGAAAGAGCCGGGGCGTTGGTGAACCGTCTCTTTTCCGAAGAACTTTACACCGGATGGGGGATAAGAACGCTCTCCAGCAAAATGAAGCGTTACAATCCCTTCTCCTACCACAACGGAAGTGTCTGGCCGCACGACAACTCACTGATTATGCTTGGCCTGATCAAATACGGTTTTTACGAAAAGGCCAGACAGCTCGCCCGGGATCTGCTGAAAGTGAAGGAGAAACATCATGACAATCGCCTCCCCGAGCTCTTTAGCGGTCTGTCAGTATCTGAAACATCTGGAAAGTTGATTGAATATCCAACAAGTTGCTCACCTCAACTGTGGTCTATAGGAACTGTTCTAGTAATATCCAAGGCGCTGGACGCCTGAAAAGGAGGGTTTAGTGTGAAAAGATTTTTGTTGGTAAGCGTTGTTTTGGTAGTTGGACTAATGGCATTAGGGGTCACGAACATCAGAATCAGCGGCTGGCCTGGAAACCCTGTTGAAGAGGCCGTCATAATGAAGAACGTTGAAGAATTCAACAACATGCAAACAGATATCGTGGTCGAATGGCAGCCAATACCAGGGGACTTCAGGCAAATGCTTGTCACCCAGTACTCTGCTGGCACCGCTCCAGATATCTTCTATGTTGAAGCCTTCTGGTTCGAAGAACTGGCCAAGCAGAATGTGCTCCTTCCACTAGATCTATATATCAAAAGAGACGTCAATTTCGACATCGACTGGTTCTACCCAAATCTCATCGAAGCCTTCAAGTACGAGGATAGGATCTACGGAATCCCGAAGGACTTTTCTACCCTTGCTCTTGTTTTCAACAAGAAAATATTCGACCAGTACGGCGTCGCCTACCCTACGGACGAAGACACATGGTTCGATATGCTTGATAAGGCGCTTCAACTCAAGAGAAAAGGCTTTGAAACCCCTCTAGTTCTTGCGGCCGATCTCAACAGGGTACTGCCTTTTGTCTATGGAACAGGTGGAGACATCGTTGACGAGAATCTAAACGTAGCTCTGGGTAAACCGGATGCCAAGTTCGGCCTCAATTTCTATCTCGATCTGGTCAACAAGTATGGAGTCGCTCAGGAGCCGGCAAACCTGGGTGCAGGGTGGATTGGAGAAGCTTACGGAAAGGAAAGTGTGGCTATGGCGATGACCGGCCCCTGGACTATCGGATTCCTCGCTGGCGATTACCCCGAAGTTCTGAAGAACACCGGCATAGTCGAGATGCCGCATCTTATTGAGAAGTCGACGATGGTCTATACGGTCTCGTGGAGCATAAACAGAACTACTCCAAACAAGGATGCAGCCTGGGAAGTCTTAAAGTTCCTTGTGACGAAGGGACAGGAGCGGTTTGTCGCGGAAGCAGGAGTACTGGCCTCCAACATACAGAACGCTGAAAAGGATACCGATCCAACGAAACAGGCATTCTACAGAGGCGCGGAGTATGGTATTCCCTGGATGGTTAAGACACCAAGCGGAATTTTCTCCAGAGCTCACGACCAGCTCAACTCGCTGTTGAAGGATCTCTTCTATCAGAAAGTGAGCCTCTCAGAAGCTCTTGCGCTTATCGAAGAGAATTATCCGGGCTGGGTAGCCGAATAACCTGTCTCTTGCCGGGCGGATTGCGATCCGCCCGGATCTCTTTAGAGGGGTGACGATATGAAGCTGAATTTCAAAACGAGAGAAGCCATGGTTGGCTATCTCTTCGCAGCGCCTATAATAATCACCATCTTGATCTTCACGATCTACCCTGTATTCGCGGGCCTGTACTACAGCTTCACCAACTACCAGCCCTTGGAAGCCCAAAAATTCAATATGACCTTCGTCCCTGAAGAATCCGTTTCATTTCATCTGGGCGTCTTCCCCGATGAAGAAGGGCTTGTCAAGAATGAGCTACTCTCTCTTTTTGAACCCGAGACTTTCTTGACACTGGATGTTGGGGTGAAACTGAACGCAGAGCAAAAGGAAGCCGTAAGTAGTTTTCTTGAAGTGGACAGGATAGTAGAAGACTTTCTGGCGGGCAGGCTCAACAGTTCGGTGTCCGTCAAAGACTTCATGAGGAAATACATGGCCTCAAAGAGTGAGCTCTTCGTGAGATATGTACCTGAATTCGTGGGATTCAAGAACTTCAGGGAGATGTTCAAAGACCAGTATTTCTGGATCTCGCTAAAGAACGCCTTTGTCTATTCCATCGTAGTCGTTCCCATCCAGACGTTGCTGGCGATGCTCCTGGCAGTGGCGGCTAACATGAAAATCATGGGGCAGAGATTCTTCAAGACGGTTTTCTTCCTGCCTGCAATTTCCTCTTCCGCGGCTATTTCCATGATCTTCTGGCTTATATACTCCAAGCCCGGTGTCTTGAACAGGCTCCTTTCAACGTTCGGTTTTCAGGCCGTTGACTGGCTCAATGAACCGAATACGGCCCTGGGAGCTATTATGGTCATGAATATATGGACCACCGCCGGTTACTTCATGATAACCTTTCTGGCCGCGCTGCAGAGCATTCCATCATCCATTTACGAGGCCTCTCAGCTCGATGGGGCAAAATTCTGGAAGACCTTCTGGAAGATCACTATGCCCCTTCTCAAGCCTCAGATGCTTTTCGTATCGATAATGGGAATCATCGGTTGTCTGCAGGTTTTTGACCAGATATACTTCCTCATAAAAAACATGCGGAATATAACGATTTCCTATTACATATACAAGAACGCTTTCGAATATCAGAGGATGGGTTATGCTTCGGCGATCGCGATGGTCCTCTTTCTGATAATTTTCGCTATTACCACGCTTCAGCGCAAACTGATTAAGGAAGAATCGTACTTCTAAGGGGGCGATTGCATGAAGAAAAAACTCAAGATTGGTCTGATTATCGCCTACGCGGTGCTGATTCTCTATGCGGTCGTTTCGCTCTTTCCATTCATCTGGTCGGCCATAGTATCTCTCACTCCTATGAGATACACCGACAACGGTGTGACCAGGGGTACGGATATAATGAAATGGCCCCCCGAGATAAACTTATTCAAGTGGCCTCCAGAGTTTTTTGGAGCCCCCGCTACCGGCGAGAACTACGTACAGGTCTTCAAGATCACGCCCTACGCCAGATGGATACTTAATACGATCATCTATGCCACGCTGGTAACAGTTGGCCACCTTATCTTCGATGCACTCGGAGGTTACGCCTTCGCAAGGTTGCGTTTTCCCCTGAGGGATCTGTGGTTCGCACTCTTTCTGGCCACACTCATGATCCCCGGTCACGTCACCCTGATACCCAATTACAACCTTATGGTGAGGTTCGGATTCGTGAACACTTATTACGGCCTCTTTCTGCCCAAGCTAACCGGTGTCTTCGGGATCTTTCTGATGAGGCAGTTCTTCATGGGTATTCCCAAGGAGATGGAAGAGGCAGCGAGAATCGATGGCGCCTCGATAGTCAAGACTTATTTCAAAGTCGTGCTCCCAATCTCAAGACCGGCCCTTTCGGCACTGGCCATATACATCTTTGTCGGCACATGGAACGACTTTCTCTGGCCGTTGCTCATGACCTCGAGAAAGGAGATGTTTACCCTAACTGTGGGGCTTGATTTCTACCGGACAAGTTACTATACGTACTGGCAGTATATGATGGCAGCTTCCATAATGATGACGATACCCATGATAATCATTTTCCTGATCTTCCAGAGGCAGTTCATAGATACAGGCGTCTCATCCGGGGTGAAAGGCTGATGGATAATTTTAACTACTACGTGGCGGGCAGGAGGGCATATTTTTTTGGAGGTATCGGCGGAAACGCAGAAAACATTGGCTGGCACTTGAAGGGAAAGATGGGCGGGTTTTGGCTGGATAACTACAGGCTATTCTCTTCATATTCTCTCTCTCTCAATGGAAAGAGGGTTTCGCCGACTGGCTTTCAGAACAAAGTCTCCGAACGCGTTGTTCACTATCCCGGCGCCGATCTCAGGATTCTTGCCCACCCTGAAAGTCCACTTATTACCATTAGAATTGAGAGCAGTGCCGAGATCGAGTTCAGCCTCAGAAAAGAACTGGACCTAGTGTGGCTCGAAGACAAACCTTCTGGAAACATCTCGCTGAAAGTGGAGAATCGAGGCCGGGACACGATCGTCTGGCGCGAATGCGAGGGCATGAGTTCTTTCGTAAAAGTGAACGGAGAGGCCGCGGTAGAAGGCGACTGGCTGAAGATCAGCAAAAAGGGCGATCTTGAAACGGTTATTGCGTTGGGTAGACCCGGGAAAGAGGATTACGAACGATACCACCTCGAGCGAGAGGAATACAACCGGCGATATCTTCCACCATTCCAAGACTCGATACCATTCTGGGCAAGTGTCGGAGCGCTTGAACTCTTCTTCGAGAGAGACGCGGGATGCGGATTTGTCGCTGGACTGGGAGAGTTCCCCTGGTGGTTCGGGATCGACGGAGTCTATACCTGCCTCGGACTGCTCGAAACGCCCATGCTGGAGCTTGTGGGAAAGACGATAGACAATCTCGGGAAATTCGGCAACGGCTTGACCCCTCACGAAGTTACAACCGCGGGCAGGATATACGCTCACGGAAGAATGAACGAGATAATCGCTTTTGCCTATCTGGCCCTGAAGTACGCGATAAAGACTTCTAAAGTAGAGTACTTAGAACTTGTGGACAGCGCCCTTTCATATCTTTCCTGCCATCTTTCGCGAAAGCTGTATCCTAAGGGTGAAGGGATCGTAGAAGTACCCATGGCTGGTGAAATTGCCCTGTTGGACTGCGCCTGCTGGCTATACTCTATGCTGAAAGAGCTCCGCGACTCGAGCATGATGAAAGATCTCAAAAACCCTTGGTTCGCTGCTGGGCTTCTTGAAAGATACGATCGTGAGTTTCTAAAAGATTGGTACGGCAAAGATGGCTTTTTTTACGATGCCCTCAGCCCAAAAAGGGGGTATTTTGAGGGTCACTTTATACAGATTTACCCACTGTCCATGGGTCTCATCCAGAGAGAAGCCGGGGAGAGGTTGCTGGCAAAAATGGAGAAGATAGGCTACTTCAAAGAGCCGGGGCTGATACACTCGCTCCCTCTAAAAACCTTCGAAGCAGGCGATTATGGAGAGGGAGACAAAAACGATATTGTCTGGTCACTTCCCACTCTCCTTGCCATAGAAGCGGGAATCAGATACGGAAGGCCGGACCTTTCGGAAAAGTTCATAGCATCTCTTGAGAACTCCCTAAAAAGGGAAATGTACGGGGCGTTACCGGAAATACTTCCCGCTGGCGGTTGTACGATCCAGGCCTGGAATGCCTACGCGATACCTTTGATCGAGCACTTATCGATCTCATGAACTCCCCCTTCCCTGCTTGTTGATAGAAACTCCAGAAAGGGCCGGTATTCACACCGGGATTTGAATTTGAGAACACTGTCAAGGCCAAAAGGCAGACCGGGTATAACTGATGTGCCGCCAAGGGACAAATCCCTGGTTGGAACTTGTAGTCGAGTCCTTGAGAAGTCTAGTAACAGCCTAACGAAGGGTGAGTATGCCAAGAGTAAGGAAAATGCTTGGTGATTGGATGCGCAGTGTATCCAGTCACTCGTGAAATTGATAGAAACGCAGCGTAAATCGACACTTGCGAATTGGGCGGATGATTATTCAGTGGAAAGTCTATTGCCCTTTTGGACTAAACATTATCCGGATGACCCGCGACCCCAAAACACATTGAAAGCCGCTTGGGAGTGGTTACCGGGAAAGATAAAGCAGGCGGAGGCGAAAAAGGAAATCCTCCAGTGTCACGCGGCCGCCAGAGAAGCCCAAAACAATCCCGTTGCCCGAACCGCTGAAAGAGCGATTGGTCAGAGCGCTAGACCGTTCACTCGGCGCGGCACTGTGTCGAGCTGGCTCTATATGGAGCGTTAGTGGTTGCGTACGATATGCATGGAACGGGCGCGCCCAGGGAACAACTGGAGCGGCTCGTCGCCTAAGAATGCGAACGTATGCTTGACGCGCTGCGTGAAGTGCCGATTGAAAACGAGCCGAACCCTGCAAAATCAATTGGAAGTGCTGAATAACAGGGATACTACGCCGGATAAATCGTCACTTGAGCGGGGGCCGAACCAACGAATAACCTGGACGCGTAGCGTCACAACCAAGAACCCTTCTTTCCAAGAACTGTTCCTAACGCTCTTGCGAAACCCTAAACCCCACAATCCTAGACCCGACTCATACGCTCATCTCGAAGGACGGTGTACCGTTGACGGGCAACGTGGTTTTCATAAGCGTTCAGCGGCTCTTTCGAAGGACGGGTCCACGGTACATCTGGACATGCGGACCGATCGACCGGCTCGAAAGTAGATTCTCTACGCAAGCGCCTGATTTCACTCGCTGGTAATTAAAACCTACTACTCGATCAACTTCAATGCGTTGAATAGATAAAAGAAAGCTTCTGGATCTGTCTTCTTCAGCTTATTCAGCTTGCTCCACGATGGGTTGATGATATTGACATTACGTAAGTCGATTGTTTCTCGAAACTTCTCATGACGTCCCTTACCGGCCTTCAGCAACTGCACAAGATACGCTACCTTTGCCGAGCTTTTTATGGCGTCTTCCAGAGAGAAGCTACTGTTGAATGAGAATGTTTTGAACGCCTTGATACCCGTCATAAGATAGTTGAATTGTTCTTTCTTGTAGACTCCTCTATAGATCAGCGTGATAGCCGTGTCAAAACAGTCATTCAGGACATCGACCTCGCTCAAGTCAAGCTTCCTGTAACCGAGTTCGAACATGCAGTTCTGTACAAACGATTTCCGCACTTCATCAAGATCGGCCAGATTGTCGAAAAGGACTCCCAGATCGAAGAGCTGCTTGATTATCTCTGCTTCCTTTCCGGTGCCGTACGGAATACCCGTCGTGTTCGGCGCAAAGGCAGTCAGCTTGTCTCCGAGCAGAGCGTCGAGAGTCTGTATGGTTACCAACACGTCCGGCGGGGCTATCTCTATTACTCTATGCCTCACGGGGACTTTCAACAGCGACCTTGTGCCGACCTCCTGGTAAAGGATATCCACAAAGACTGCCCGCTCTCTTCCGTCCAACACCGATTCCCTTACGAATCCATAGTGAGCTTTGGGAACATTCGAAGGAGTCTTGCGTTCATCCTCGAACCAGCTTTTGAATACACCTTTCTTGCAGATTGTATTGAATATATCCTCGAGGCCCTCCTGCTCATCGCTGAGCAATATGTCTATGTCCAGCGAAAACCTGTTGAAATTATCCAGAAGAAGCATAAGGGACGTCCCGCCTTTGAATATGAAGTCGAGGCCTTCAACGGAAAGCTGTTCGAGCAACGTCAGCGCCATTATGCTCTTCTCGACTATTCCGGGATCGTTCTTCTTGTATGATTTCATAACCGCATCCAGCCATTGTCCGGTAGCGGAGTTCTTTGTGATCATATGCTCTCTCTCTCTTGCTCAATAAGCTCGTTGACCTCATCCAGCTTTCCGCGGCGGCTGGCGTATCTTCTGATCGTACTCAGGCTCACGTTGTAATCGGTCAAAGCCCTGAGGTATATGTTGCGCAACTCCTCTCCCTGAAACGATACGAAGAGGTCCTTCTCGCAGACAAGATCGACAAGTATCTTCTCCAGCTTCGGTATGGAGATGTCATCAGAGAACGTTACGGGGGCTTCGCTCACAATCGGCCTTACAACGAAACACTTCTCGCATCCGAGGATGTAGTTGTCTATCTCCCTTGGAGTCGGATCAATGAACACCCTGGAGTAAGATGCTTTGACGAATTCAAACACGGCCTTCTCTGTACCTCGCTCACTTTCTATGATCATTATCGAAGAGAGAGCCTGGTGAACAGTGAACTCGTTTAGCCATCTGCTGTTCCAGACGCACAGGCTCTCCAGGTACGGAAACCTCTTCCGAAGCTTCTTGAATAAATCTGAGAGTTCCTTCGATACGACAGGTTCGAACTCCCGTTTGCTTCCGGCTGCATAGAGACCTCTTCTGACGTTTCTCACGAGTCCTTCTCTCTTCAGCCTGTGCAGCTTCGCATAAAGAGTCCCGGTCTTCGCATCGGGAAAACGAAGACTCAGCCTCTTGACCAGCTCACTGGTTGTCAGGAACCGATCGTTCTTGAACCAGTCTTCTACATCTCTTTGGTCAATATAGTTCATATTAGTCACCTACAAGTTATGGCACTAAATATATTCAATTGCCGCTAATTCTTATTATAGCATCAGAGAATCAGACTCTCTTTCATCCATAGCCGTTGCTGGGGTTGCGGGTAAGGCGTGGGGAAAGAAGCTTCTTCGTTCCGACGCCCCGAGTCCGGGTCCTCGTGTTCTTGATTCAAAACTGAGGGCATAAAAAGAGCCCTTGATGCGAATTTGTGGCTAATGCAAAGGACGCAGGACAGTTGACGGGCAACGTGGTTTCATCAGCGTTAAGCGTGTAACGTTTTCTGGCCAAGCGGATCTTCTTTTTTTGCCCGACGAAGTCGGAACTGGCCTCTGCGAAGCAAAGACTGGCCAGGCGGAGCCTGACTGGCCTGCACCAGCAGACTGGCTTTTCTATCTCTCGCCTTCTTGTGAGCACAGCAACGTCTCGATATACCCTTTCTCGATTGATCTAAACAAAGAACGATTCCAAGTCCTGTCAGCAAGAATATCCTTGATTTCTCAACTTTTCCAGTTCTAGCGAAAGCCAAACTTTCGTTTCTCCTTTAGGAGAAAGAATATCTTTTGTTCTGTCTTCTCTTGTTTATATTAATGTGCACGTGCATCTTTTGCGCGGAAGTCTTGCTCAGTGCTGTTTAAATGCTGAATAAAAACTATAACCAGACCCCGGTTCGCCGGGGTTTACTTTTCACGCTTGCCCAATGCAATGTCTTAGTTTTACGCAGAAGCATGAATGGATCTGAAAGATTGTTGGGTTATGCAATACTTAATTATGTTGTAATATATATAGTAGGACTTACCGAGTACCGTTTGTGATAGTATGTATTTGAAAGACCACCGGGAGGCGATGCATGATGAGAGAATTGGCTTCAACGGGTTTCTACTTGTCTGATCATGTTTTGAGGCGGATGAATCAAAGAGGTATCAATAAAGAGGATCTGATCTATGCTCTAATGAACGGGGCAAAGAAGCATATTAGTAACGCAGTACATGTATTTGTCGGTAAGAGACATGTCGATAGAGAACATGGTTCTCTAAACGGATTAAGACTTGTGGTCGTAGGGAATGTGGTAATAACCGCTTATAAGAACAAGACTGCCAGATGGAACTGGTCGTAGGAGTGCCAACATGCTGGATATTAAAGAATTCGAGAAGAACCTTTGGAGTCTCATTTCTCTACTAAGAGACAGAACGGGCAGCGAGAGAGCAGTGAGGAGTGTATTTGGCTTCATTTGGTTGAAAATGCTGGCAAGAAAAACGCGGCTCAAAGATGACCCGATTCCAGTAACCGCCAGTCCTTCGCCAAGAAGACACTGTCTACTTCGAGAAGAAACAGAGTATCTTTCGGAAAGATACCCGCATATTCCTTTTGATGAGATTTTGATCTCCGCTGAATCGATTTGCCAGAACGAAAGCATATTCGTAGATACTGCCCTGGAATATCTTGAGGGCGTTATTAACTCGGTCGAGAAAGCGGAAATCAGAAAGACGGCTTACTCCATATACGATCTCATGACGAAGACATTTGAAGAGACTAACAGACATGGACTTGCCTTGCTGCCCCAGTTGTTCATAGACATAATGGTTGGCGTTCTTGAATATGATCCGGAAATGGTGGTATACGATCCCGCTTTTGGCTACGGCAGACCCTTCAGGTATCTTTCTGAAAGGTCGGGCAACAGGCCGGTGAGAATAGCCGGGCAGGAGATAGACAGGGAAATATGTATCCTTACTAGAGTCATTATGGAAGTACTGGATGTTTGTTCAGAAGGTCTGGTATGCGGGGACACTCTTGGAAGTCCTATACATACTAAAGGTTATTCAGTCAAACAGTTTGACAGGGTTGTTTGCGAGCCGCCAATGGGAATGAGACTGGGAAGGGAAGACCTTGAAAGCGATAGTTATATGAGATTCATCTACGGTATCCCCAGGACAGGCGAATGGGCTTTCATTGAGCACGGAATCAGCTCATTGAAGAAGAACGGAAAACTTGTCGCCTCTATACAAAACGGCGCCCTCATCAGGGAACTCGCCGACGGAATCATAAGGCAGAACCTTGTCAAGCATGACCTCGTCGAAGCAGTCATCCAACTTCCATCGTTACCGTCAAACCTTTCTGTGCCTGCAAGCAGCATTCTCATATTAAACAGGGACAAACAGGAGTCGCGAAAAGGATCCGTTCTCATGATCTCTATTTCGGGTACGGCTCTTGACAAAGAACTATCTGGATCATCTCTGGCAGAGCTCGCACTTGATACATACAGCAAGTGGGAGGACATAGACGGCTTATCGCGAATAGTGTCGTTCTCCGAGATGGAAACGCACGGGTTTTCTCTCCTGCCATCAGCCTATATTATGCAGATACCCTCATCCAAAGAAGAAGCGAAACTTGTCAAAGCTATCTCAAAGCTTCCGGGCGTAAGAATTGGGGAAATCGCCGAGGTTTCCTCGGGCACTGATAAGAGGAGATTGAAGACCACTACGGAGAAAGGCAGTGCCTTTAAGGTTCATGTGCTCAAGATTTCCGACATTGAGGGAAACGGGGAGTTGAATCTTGAAAAGGCGGAGACAATATACATCGAAGATAGGGACGAGGTCGAAAGAATTCAGCTTTATCCGGGCGATATAGTTCTATCGGCGAAGGGCACCGTAGATAAAGTGGCGATGGTTAGGGAGTATGGTGAAGGGATAATTGTAGCGATAGGGGCGAATCTAATCCGCATAAGAGTTGATCAGGGGAGATACCCGGCCCGGGCGCTTTATGAACTGCTAAGGAGCGAATATGGCAGGTCCCTGCTAACCCAGATTTCCACAGGGACGGTGCTAAGAGGTCTGAGTGTACGAAATGTTGAGAACATCAAAATCCCGATAGTGGATGAAAAGAGGTTTCTGGAGTACAGAAAGGCGGCGGAAAAACTCAGAAAGAAGATTAGCGATCTTGAGGCAGAGATAGCTAAACTTACGGAAGCCGAAAGGGAACAGTTCAGCAATTTGTTTCTGCCTGAAGAAGGAGTGTCTCAAAATCGCAAAAGAGACGGAAATTGAATTGAACGGAACAGATTCTACGCGATTTGCCGAGTGCATACTACAGGCTATCACACTGTCCGCTGACCGCTTTTCGAATTTTTCTTTTTCTTTAAACGGAAGTAGCCCGGTACAATACTGGCGAGACCCCTCAATGGTTCCCGGCAGATAATGAGCTGTCCAACTAAAATAAAACTGAGTTGAGAGAAAGACGGGAATCCGCGCTTGTAAGCAACATCGGAAAAGGAGAAGAGAATCGACACGGATAGTAACTATCCTGGACATCCTGTAAATCAGCAATCCACTTCAACGGAAGAGATTTAAGGAGATGATAACATGAGCTGGAACTGGCATGAAGAACTGAAAGAAATAGTTGGATCGGCGGTTGAGAGAAAGCTTAATCACCTCGCGCTCGAAAGACAGTGGGAGAACTCGGCCAGTATTAATGGGCTGGTCTATACAGAGTCTGTAACGCGTGGTGAGATACTTCTTTGCAGAAAGAAACTCGAAGACTGCAAGAAATCAGGAATGTCTTTCGAACAGGCTAAAGAGAAACTGGTCGCAGAATTTTCGGAAAGACTTTTGAGAGTTCTCCTGGAGATTAAGCGGATGGAAACGGAGAGATTAATCCCCTACACGATAATCTCTGTCTCGGACCTTACAGACGATCTTAGCACTGCACATTATGTCTGTCTCTCGAAAGAGACCTCCAACACCGAGCCTCTTACATCATCCACAAGGGAAGAGCTGAGAAAACTGGCAGTGAAGTTCCCTGAACTTTTCTCCATGGGAGAAGACATAGTGTTTCCCAGAGAATGCGACATGACATTCATTGTAGGGTTCATCAACCACTTCTACGGAAGGGCAAGCTAGTAGCCGTAAGGATCGTGCGATTCTGTTCCTAGCACTAACTGAAGGAGATTTCCTTTAATAAATGCGCTTCTATTTTTTTGTTCAGCCTACTTCTGTCGCCTGGTATTACGGGAATTCACCAATACTACGACGTAATAAGCTTCCCTCCTGCATTGGTATTTGGAGTTGTTCGGGAAATCGGTTGAATCTGCATTCTTCGGAAGCTTCTGTGCAAAGCATTAATGGAGGAACCAGATTCGATATTATGAAGAAATTTAGGTTAAAATGCGAATACTGTAGTGCTTGGTTTGCGTCAATGACTTTGGATTGCATTAACAATTTCTTTTGTTGGCCAGTTCATGTCAGCTATGAAACCAGGTAAGAAGCAAAGGAATGCAAGAAACAGCATAATAGCTTCGAACTTACAGGACGTCATAACCAGCTTCGATGGCTTCATGAGAATTCTTGAAACGTGATGGGTCTTATCCGGGACTTTGGAAAACGGCGATGAAGGTGCTGGTGAAGTAATTGCTATTTGCAGATAGCGATTGAGAAACGTAATGTTTATGAGCGACTAGAGCACAAGCAAACCGAGTGTTTTTCACCTTCTTTTTTGCCCGGCAATGATGCCGGGTCTTTTTTTCCAATGATCGAAAAGGATGAATTTTGTTTTCAATGTAAACTCCTTTATAATTCTGTTTGGATTCGATCGTTTTTGGGGGGATGCCTGGAACGAGAAAAGGAGGATCGAAATGCGAAGAACTATCTTCTTTCTCTTATTTGTTTTGTCTACACTGGTGTTTGGACTTGAACCAATCACTCTTCGAATGGGCGATACTTCAGCCACTTACTACAGGGAGGTGAGTTTTTCTATCCTTATGTGCCAGTGCAATTCTTACTTGTAGATCCTTTCAGAAGCTCTTGTTTTTCGACACTTTCGTGTCTTTGTAACCGCATAATTCGTTGCATCCTTTCAAAAGGCCTTAATACATTCTTGGATTTTGATTTATTTGTTACAAGCGATATAATGTACATGAATTAATTCTCATTAAGTCTTTCACACAACTAAATTACGAGTAACTTAAGCAATGCATTGTCATCTTACAAACATTTGTCATATAAATATTGCTTATTCAAGATGAATTGAGGTGATGGTTTTGCGATTGCTCGCAACGTATGAAACTCCGGACCCCGTTCCTTTGGACTATCGAAAGGGATTCATGTCGCTCATAAAGGAAACGATATGAGAGGCTGCGTTATGGGGGTTTCATTTTGAGAATAAGGATTTCACTTGAAAGCGAAAAACCCGTCTCTCTACCAATCAGCTACTCATATCCACTTCAGTCGGCAATATATAAGATACTCTCAGACGTAATCCCGGAAAGCCATGACTTTGGCCTAACCGCGAATGGAAGAACCCTAAGACCATTCACTTTCTCACGACTCCTTGGTCGCAAGCAAAGGATTAATGAAGGCTCAATATCGCTAACCCCTCCGATAAGCTTGCACTTCTCATCACCTCTTGAAGATTATGTCCAAGCCTTTGCGAACGGCCTTATGAAGAACGGAGGAATTCGGCTTCTAGGTGCGAAATTGGACCTTATATCGATAGAGGTAGAACCAACCCTTCCGGAAACGAAATGCATAGTGGCCAAAACAATATCACCAATAACTGTCTATTCGACTCTCATGACAGCAGACGGAAGAAAGAAAACTTATTTCTACAATCCGGTGGAGAAAGATTTCGCAATCCAGATTCGGGAAAACCTCAACAGAAAGGCAAGTGCATTGGGTAATTCCGTCAGAGCGGGAGAATCCTTCTCCTTCAAACTTGCCTCAAGACCAGTTCAACGGATTGTGAAGTACAAGGATTTCACTCAAATCGCCTGGGATTTCCGCTTTGAGCTTCAGGCAGATCCGGAACTTATATCGATAGCCTACGATTGGGGTCTAGGTTCAAAGAATGCACAGGGATTTGGAATGATAAAAACCATTGAAAGGAGGTGATCAGAATTGATCAAGAGTGTCTACGAAATCGGAATTTTGCATGAAGATGAGTTCGATGAAACCCAGCAATTGACGGAGGATCTCGGCAAGAAATACACCAGAGTTGTAACGATAAACCTGGAAACAAAGGACGACAAACTTCTCTATTCCGGCTGTAGGTTAGGGTACAAAACAGATGCCAATTACCTCTATAGGAAGACTCCTCCTGCAAAACCGGATCCATACTCTTTGACTCTCAAACCTTCGAAAAAAGGGCCAGCAGGTTTGATCGATAGATTCATAAAGTTCTGTGAGATGCATCCCGGTAAGCTTGCGAATGGCATTAAAGATATTCTTTCAGAGAACAAAGAGAAGATCGTCAGCGATATTGAGGAACAGGCGGAGCAGATTACCGAGAAGAATGAATTCTATTTCTTGACTGTTTTGATCGATGGACGATCTGTGGGAGCGTTCAAGGAGTTCAGGACTGCCTTCCTAAATGAAGTTCAAAAACTCCCGAACTCCCGAAGCGGCGTTTGCTTTTTGTGCGGGAAAGAAACCGAAGTTGGTGCCAGAGTTAGCAATATCTTCAAGTTTGCCACAATTGATCAGCCTGGTTTTGCATATATGATGAGCAACAAGAGTCACGATGTTACTATGCCTCTCTGCCAGGATTGTTTCTCTAAACTCGCCCTGGGTAAAAGGATTGCCGATGACAAGTTAACTCTCAACTTCTATGAGTCACAAGTTTACGTCCTTCCGAGATTCGCGGGTGACAGAATAGGCAAGAGCCAACAGCTCATCGAAAACACTCTTTCACCGTTTACGAGCCTTACAGATTCTTTCCGAGGAGAAGACCGTAGATACGAAAAATTTGAATCAAGGCTGATCAAGAGACTCAGCAGAGAGGACGCCTACTCGACTTTGAATTTCGTCTTTTTTGTCAAGGCAAGAGGGAAGGATGAGGTGAAAGTCTACCTGAACATAGAAGATGTTCCGCCTTCGAGGATGAAGGCCATCGCAAAAACTGCAGACGATATTGAGACAGAGCTAAGATCTCTGGGTTCTCCCAGAATCAGATTTGAAATACTGTGGAAGGTTTTTAAAGGTTATGCTCAGCTAAAAAAGAACTCCTCTGACAGCCCAGTGCCGCCAACTGATTTTCTGGAATTCATGAGGGCGATATTTAAAGGCACCAAGGCAGATTTAGGTCTTTATAAGAAGGCTTCGATGCGATACTTCTACTCTCTTAAGATGAACGCGAAAGAAAATGAACTAAAGGGTGTGTTCTTCGATCGCAATTCGATAGTTGCAATGGGTTATTTTTTGGACAGACTGAATAATCCTTTAGAAGGAGGGGTTTTAGGTTTGAAAAAGACAAAGGAGGAATTACTTGAAGAGTATTTTGAGCAGTATCCAGGTTTCTTTGCAAATGATGATTTGAAGCTAACTTTTGTAATCGGAATGATCCACGCACTTGTAGTGGGTATTCAGAAAGATCAGGGATACAGTGGTACAGCCGATCAGAGGATCAAAGGTTACAGGATGAAGCCAGACGATTTCAAAGAACATCTCACCTATCTCAGAGATAAGTACAAGCACTATTCGAAGAAAATGGCGAACACCTCACATATTGGATTTGTCGGGAAGCTCTTTGACCTCGCAGGAAGATACCAGCTGAATGCTGGAATGAGTTGGACCTCGTCGTTGACAGACTTGAATTATGCATTCCTGTGTGGAGAAGCTTCGAAGAATCTGTTGATGAGTTCATCTGAAAAAGAAATTGACAAAGAAGTAAATATGGAAGAGGAGGAATGAGCATGGCGGATTTAGTTAAGAACCGGCACGAGATAGTCTTTATCTATGACGTGAAGGACGGCAATCCTAACGGAGATCCTATGGACGAGAACAAACCGAGGATGGATGAGACTACCGGGCTAAACATTGTCTCGGATGTCAGACTTAAGAGAACGATCAGAGACTACATGGGGACAGTGCAGAAGGCAGAACGTCCTGAAGGCTACGAGCAGGAGGTTTTTATTAACGGAGATCCCGTAACGTCAGAGCAGCGAGCAAAAGAGCTGATTTCCGACATAACCGACAGTAAAAGGTTCGATAGACAGAGGGCATCGGAGGCTCTTCTTAAGAAATGTATAGATCTGCGTCTTTTTGGCGGAACCGTACCGATCTCAAAGCTCAATATGTCTATTACCGGGCCGGTTCAGTTCAGATTCGGCAGATCTCTTCACAGGGCTGATTCTGTCTTTGTTCAGGGCACGGCGGCTTTTGTCTCAAAGGAAGGAAACGAGCAGCGTAGTTTCAGCGAGAAGTGGCAGTTACCATACTCTTGCATCGCATTTTACGGTGTTCTCAATCAGAACACAGCGAAAGAAACACTACTCACAGACGCCGATGTCGATTTTCTGTTTGAAGCCATGTGGGACGGTACCAAAGATCTGATTACCCGATCCAAGATGGAGCAGCTCCCAAGACTCCTAATAGATGTCATCTATGATGAGGAGAAGAACTTCCATATTGGAGAGCTTGATAAGGCTATTGAGCTGAAATCGGAGATTCAGGAGGAGAGGATCCGTGGCGCAAAAGATTTTAGTCTTGAGGTTTCCGAACTTAAAGGACTTCTTTATGAATACAGAAACAACATAAAGAAAGTCCGTTGCAGAATAGACCCTAGACTGAAGCTCACCCTCAATGGCAAACCATTCGAGATAGAAGGTTTGCTGGAGGGCAAAACTGAAAAACTGGAAAAGTGAGGTGAGGACTCATGAAAGTCCTCGTCTTCGACATGGCGAGTGACTACGCCCATTTCAGAAAGCCATATACTACGACATCTGCGCTGACTTATTCTGTTCCGCCCCGTACGGTAATCTTCGGGATTGTGGGGAATATTATCGGTATTCAAAGCGGAGGCTTCGGCAGAAGCGAGCAGTCAAGCTATTTTGAGGCCAAGGGTTTGAAGACTGGCGTCAGGGTTTTGAGGCCCGTAAGAAAGACGACTTTCAATCTGAAATACCTCCACACGAAGAGCGGAGGCAGTATCCTTGTTCCCGTCGAATGTGTCGTCTCTCCCAAATATCGGATCTATGCCACAGGAAGCACTGAACTCCTATCTGTTTTGAAAGGAACACTTGAGAAACACGAGACACACTTCACTCCTTACCTGGGTATCTCCGAATTCATAGCCACAATAGACTACATTGGAGAATTTGAGGCAAATGATATGAATGGTGAGGTATTAGTCGATTCCATAGTCTATCTGTTCAATGAAGGAGAAATCAGATTCGAGAGCGGACTAAATCTCTTTCGTGAGACACATGCCATTTCCATGGACAACGAGAGAAGAGTTCAGAGTTACTCGGAAATTGCCTATGAAGAAGACGGCAAACAAATTCTTTTGTTAAAGAGCCCTTCTCAGTCTGAAATAGTGAAATTGAACGGAGCTGAAGACGAGGTGGTAATGCTTGTCTGAAGTTTATTCCCATCCGGCAAGAGAAGGTGAATCGCCCAGACTGCTGATCCATCATCTCGATGGTGTCTATCACCTCATGATCTCTGAAATTGAAATCGCAAGTCTTTATATGGACTTTGAAAACCTGCTCGGGGTCGATAAAAAGACCCTGGGCTTTCTGGTTAAGGCCATCGCATACTTCCATGATCTTGGGAAGGCTACTCCGGAATTTCAGAACAAGATAATGAAGCGCAGATTCAACAGAGACAGATCAAACCATGCCGCTCTTGGGGCTTTTGCAATAGGAAAGTACTTGACGCTGAACGCGCCGAACGAAATTCAGCATCTAATCCCTATAGTCGTAAGCCTTTTGAAGCGGCACCATGGTCAGGCTGAAAATCCGGAATTCGGTTGTGACCTCGACAGCGATTCAGAACTCATAGAATGGCAGCTCTTGAATCTGAATGAAGGGTTTCTTGACGAACTTCGTCTGAAAATTGATGTCCCACCACTCGACAAAGATGAATTAAGTGATCTCGTTTACAATTGGCAGGAGTATTACGAAGATTTCTTCCTGGACGATAGAAAAGATATCCGTCCTTATGTATTGTATATGTACCTTTCATCTCTTCTGCGTTGGGCAGATGAAACCGACGCTGCCTTCAGGAATAAGTCAATGCCTGAGAGGGACAATCTTCCCGAAACGCTCGTAGAAGACTATAGGAAAGCGAAAGGCTTTGACATGCCGGGAACAGATCCCATGAACCTTCTTAGGAGCAAATTCTACGACCTTGCGACATCAAATATCGACTTCGAAGTTGGTACACTCAAAGGACCTACCGGTATCGGGAAAACTTTGACTCTCCTCTCACTGGCCCTGAAATTACGACGAAACCAATCGAGAGAAGGTCATATTCCGAGGATAATATACTGCCTTCCTTTCCTGAGCATAATAGATCAGACTTACGATGTCGCGCGAAAACTCTTCGTTGAAACGGGTCGGCCCGAACCGACTCCAAATCAGTTATTACAGCAGCATCATCTTTCGGAGATAGATTTTGGCACGGACAACGAAGATGAGAACTACGAGAAGTATGAGGCAGACCTCCTGACAAACTCGTGGAACAGCGAGCTAACTATTACCACATTTGTGAGCTTCTTCCATTCGATTTTCACAAGAAAGAGGACCCCGAAATTCTTCAGGATTCCGGGTTCCATAGTTCTGTTGGATGAGATTCAGGCAATTCCCACAAGATACTGGGACCTTACCGGGAAAGTGATGCAGCTACTCGCCAAATACGGTGGTACAAGATTCATATTCTCTACCGCAACCATGCCATCATGTTTCGGCCTTAGCGGCGAATCTCTTTTCAATGAAGATATTCCGCTCAACAGATTTGAACTGGAACGTATCGATGAGATGTCCTTTGAAGAATTCACAAGTAACCTGCTGCCGGATACTGTGGAAGAAGCGTTGACATCTGAGAAGTCCTTGATGATTGTTATGAACACAATAGCTTCGGCTGAAGCTACTTTCAAGAAAATCGTTGAGTTGCCTAATGCAGAAGCTGAAAAACTCTACTATCTGTCTACGAAAGTTCCGCCGGAAGTTCGAAGGCAGAGAATACAAAGCATAAAAGGCGAAGGCGGCTCTTGCATACTGGTTACAACCCAGCTTGTCGAAGCCGGCGTTGATCTGGATTTCGACTACTGCATCCGTGACATGGGACCCCTTGACAGCATCGTTCAGGTCGCCGGAAGAGTCAACAGATCCGGTAAAAAAGAAGCGGGCAAAATAAGACTGATCGAACTGACGGATTTCAACAATCACCGTGCACCGAGCAAGATCTATGACTCAGTTTTGTTATCGGCTACCAAAAGAACTATGATTAATACCCTGTACAATGAATCGGAGCTCTATTCACTCGTTGAAGACTACTTCGAAGCCATTGAAGAATCAGGCTTCGAAGTGAAATCAAAGGAGATTCTAGAAAGTATATACAAGTTAGAATTTGCCAAAATCGCTGATTTCAAGCTGATCGATGAGAGCGGTAGGACTTTCCCCGTCTTTCTTGAAATTGATGAGAATGCAGAGGCCGCGTGGCGAGATTACACAGACGTCCTTCAAAGGCCCACCACGGCGGAAGATAAATTCAAGCTTCTGGCGGAAAAGAAAAGCATCGTAAGAAAACTCGCACCGTACATAATCAACTATCGCGTAAAACATGATGAGAGTGAAGCAGATCTTCCACCAGTAGTAGGCGGGTTTTGCTACGTTCAGAAAGACGAGCTAGAACGCTATTACGACGAATCGACGGGATTTCATTTGGCCGGGTGTGACATCTATTGATAGATATTACCGGTTACCTTGTGCTTTCATATTCCTACTGTGCCAGGGAAGCATGGTTAGTAGCCCACAGAATATTTCCCGAAAGCGAAGATATGAACCTTGCACTTGGTAGGCTCATCCATGAAACATCTTACGAAAACAGAGGAGAAAAGGACATCGCCATAGAGAACATAAAACTCGACATGGTCGAAGAGAAAAAGGGAAAAACCATTGTAAGCGAGATAAAGAAGTCCAAGTATTCACTAGAAGGAGCGAGAGATCAGCTGCTCTTCTATCTTCTGAGGCTAAAGGAAATGGGAGTTCAGGCCGAGGGACAGCTGCTGGTGCCGAAAGAGAAGAAGAAAATAACAATTACTTTGACTGAAGAAGAAGAAGACAGAATAAAGAAATTATGCGAAGAAATACAGAAACTCGTTGAAGGCCCGATTCCAGAGATCGAAAGGGCACAGAACAAGTGTAAGAACTGCGCTTACTACACTTATTGTTGGGTGTGATGATATGAAGCGAATGCTGTACCTTTTCACTTCGGGAAAGCTTTTGAGAATGAACAATACCCTAGTCTTCGAAAAAGAAGACGGAAAGAAGGTTCATCTTCCCGTCGAACAGACGGATTCAATCTGCGCTTTCGGAGAAATCGATCTTAACAAGAGAGTTCTAGAATTTCTTACTCAAAAGCAGATTCCTCTTCATTTCTTCAATCGGTATGACTACTATTCGGGAACCTACTATCCGAGAGAGCATCTGAATTCAGGCTTTCTGATACTGCAACAGGCCAATTTCTACAATGATGGAAAGAAACGCATGGATCTTGCAAAGAGGTTTGTGAAAGGCTCAATGCAAAACATGCTGAGTGTATTGTCATACTACAACAGACGCGGAAAGGATCTCGAAAGAGAAATAGCAGGGCTAAACGCACTGAAAGAACGCCTTGAAGACACTGGGACCATAGATGAAGCAATGGCAATAGAGGGGAACTTCAGAGACCTTTATTACAAATGTTTCGATACCATAATAGATGACTCTAGCTTTGAGTTCGTTTCAAGAACCAGACAACCTCCCTTGAATAGACTCAATGCTCTTATAAGTTTCGGGAACACAATGCTTTATACAACCGTTCTGGGAGAGATTTATCGTACTCACCTCGATCCGAGAATCGGATACCTTCACACAACGAATTTTCGCAGCTTTTCCTTGAATCTCGATGTCGCCGAGGTGTTTAAGCCAGTCCTTGTAGATCGCCTGATATTCGCCATGATAAACAAGAAACAAATCCAGGCGAAACATTTCGCTAAGCATTTGGAAGGGATATACATGAACGACTCAGGAAAAGAGATCTTTGTGAGAGCATACGATGAAAAACTGAAAACAACGATAAAGCATTCGCGACTGAAAAGAAATGTATCGTACCGGTATCTGATTCGCTTGGAGCTTTACAAAATAGAAAAACAGATAACAGGCGAGCGTGAATACATACCCTGGAAGGAATAGAATGTGTTCATTCTTCTCGTCTACGATATTGGGGAAAAGCGGGTGATCAAAGCCCTTAAAATCTGTAGGCAATACCTAGACTGGGTTCAGAATTCAGTATTTGAAGGTGAACTAACAAAGGCAGGCCTCGAAACACTCAAGAAACGACTGGGGAAAATCATGAACAAAGAAGAGGATTCGGTGAGAATCTACAAACTAAGGTCAGAAGATTATTTAACCATCGAGATACTCGGAATAGATAAGAAACAAGTGGCTGACGACGGAATCCTTTAGCTCCGTCGACCCCTGATAAATTGAAAACACCGGGGGATCGACAGAAGCGCCATGATTTAGATCTTTGGTTTTCTATGCAACTGATGAAAAAACGGTCTTTGAAAAATAGGCAAGAACTCTTGTTGCCTCAAAATGCTGAAAATCCTATATAATCTATATAGTAATGGGCTTCCAGACTACCTATGAGGAATTGAAACAAGAGCCTTTCATGTTGAAAAGAGATGATATTATAGCTTCCAGACTACCTATGAGGAATTGAAACTGATTTTTCTGCTTCTGCAAATTCCAGCAATTTTGCTTCCAGACTACCTATGAGGAATTGAAACGCGCCGTGTGTGAGAAAGTTAGGTGCGCATTACGTGGGCTTCCAGACTACCTATGAGGAATTGAAACTGATGTGCTGGCTAGATCCTGCTTGAAAAGTCTGACGCTTCCAGACTACCTATGAGGAATTGAAACCCCGATTTTCGGCCGTCATATCCTTCAAGTCGGTGGCTTCCAGACTACCTATGAGGAATTGAAACAAGAACGGTTGGAGAACGAGGAGACCCGCACCGAAGGCTTCCAGACTACCTATGAGGAATTGAAACAGCTATACGACGTCAATGTTATTACGTCTAGATATGCTTCCAGACTACCTATGAGGAATTGAAACACTCTAGATACATGTACTCTAATTTTCTTCGAGTATACGCTTCCAGACTACCTATGAGGAATTGAAACTATGTAACCGAGTACGATTGACCAGTGCTTCTCGCGCTTCCAGACTACCTATGAGGAATTGAAACAAGGGTTTTAATTACAAAAGTAAGTCTAATTATGAAAAGCTTCCAGACTACCTATGAGGAATTGAAACGAGAGAGATATAATATATCTCTTTCTGGTGCGACTATGCTTCCAGACTACCTATGAGGAATTGAAACTTTGATGCTAGATGCTAGAATGAATTTTTCTCTTCGACGCTTCCAGACTACCTATGAGGAATTGAAACACGTTGGGACTTATTCCGTCTCTCAGCTCAGGGCTCAGCTTCCAGACTACCTATGAGGAATTGAAACGGTGACATCATTTGGAGAGAGATATAATATATCTCTGCTTCCAGACTACCTATGAGGAATTGAAACTATATTTTTGTAAAATTATTTTATTCAAGTATCATAGCTTCCAGACTACCTATGAGGAATTGAAACCACAGTGTAATGCGCACCTAGCTTGCGCACACACGGGCTTCCAGACTACCTATGAGGAATTGAAACTAATATACGGTTTCCGTACTTTTTGTATGATACTTGCTTCCAGACTACCTATGAGGAATTGAAACATCAAAGAAGCAATGCTAGGTGTCAGGGACAGCGAGAGCTTCCAGACTACCTATGAGGAATTGAAACCTGGTAATTCGTGTTATTCGTCAGTCTCAGACTCGCTTCCAGACTACCTATGAGGAATTGAAACCAGAATGTCGTCCATCTCGTCAATGAGATCTTGTCGCTTCCAGACTACCTATGAGGAATTGAAACTACTAAAATTCTATAAGTGAGAGGCTGGTGGTAGCGCTTCCAGACTACCTATGAGGAATTGAAACTTTGATGCTAGATGCTAGAATGAATTTTTCTCTTCGGCTTCCAGACTACCTATGAGGAATTGAAACCTAATGCTGATGATATACCCGAAGGTTATTCTGAAGCTTCCAGACTACCTATGAGGAATTGAAACACGGAAATACTGAAAGTAATATCAAATGCTTTCAACGTGCTTCCAGACTACCTATGAGGAATTGAAACTACTAAAATTCTATAAGTGAGAGGCTGGTGGTAGCGCTTCCAGACTACCTATGAGGAATTGAAACAGACAATGGAGAAGGAGGCCCGAAAGGAACTTTTGGCTTCCAGACTACCTATGAGGAATTGAAACAGACCTTTTTCGGCCAGGCCGGAACGTTCACAGATCGCTTCCAGACTACCTATGAGGAATTGAAACCCATCAGAGAAAAATGTTGAAAGGCCAAGCCCTGTCGGGCTTCCAGACTACCTATGAGGAATTGAAACTATCTCTTCACTGTGCCATCGCAGTAGTGATACGCCGGCTTCCAGACTACCTATGAGGAATTGAAACTTTCCTAAAACCGCTTTCCATTCGTCTATGGTGAAGGCTTCCAGACTACCTATGAGGAATTGAAACTTGCGACGTTCTTTCCGTTCTTAAACTCCATTTTTATCGCTTCCAGACTACCTATGAGGAATTGAAACGTGTTTAGAGCCTCACGGATGGTAAACTTTCCTGTAGCTTCCAGACTACCTATGAGGAATTGAAACAGTGATATAAATCCACAAGTTTTTCAAAAGGAATTCGCGCTTCCAGACTACCTATGAGGAATTGAAACAGTTCGCCGCTTGTCAACAATGTCAACAGGTCCTCAGCTTCCAGACTACCTATGAGGAATTGAAACAAGTTTGTCTCTCTCGTCTTCCAGTTCCTTTAGCGCTTCCAGACTACCTATGAGGAATTGAAACTTTCTTTCTGCTTCGGATAAATCCTTACCAATTTCCTTCGCTTCCAGACTACCTATGAGGAATTGAAACAGCAGGCGCTCAAAGATCTAGGGTTTACAGCAAATCAACGCTTCCAGACTACCTATGAGGAATTGAAACTTATATCTTATCAAGTATGCTGATTTTAACGCACAAGGCTTCCAGACTACCTATGAGGAATTGAAACGTGAGTTCTTCCCATGAAGCCTTGACGTCACCGAACGCTTCCAGACTACCTATGAGGAATTGAAACCTGGTTCCGGCATTGTTGAATAGAACTTTCATGCCGCTTCCAGACTACCTATGAGGAATTGAAACCTTCTTTGATCAACGAAAAATCTTTCAAACTTCTTCCCGCTTCCAGACTACCTATGAGGAATTGAAACAAAGACTTTAGTCTGATTAAGGAAGCCATGCTCAGGCTTCCAGACTACCTATGAGGAATTGAAACAAAGACTTTAGTCTGATTAAGGAAGCCATGCTCAGTGGCTTCCAGACTACCTATGAGGAATTGAAACAATGCTATAACTGACGGTGTATTACGCCAGTCAATCGCTTCCAGACTACCTATGAGGAATTGAAACTATTCTGTACCTCATCCCATATGGTACAGTTCACGTGCTTCCAGACTACCTATGAGGAATTGAAACGCCCTCCCCATCGATGTTTGAAGTTCGATGAAGCTGGCTTCCAGACTACCTATGAGGAATTGAAACAAGCCTGGATCGAGAAAAAGAGGAGGGAGGCACAATGACGCTTCCAGACTACCTATGAGGAATTGAAACTAAGTTTTCTGAGCGTCCCGGCTAAATCTTTGAGCCGGCTTCCAGACTACCTATGAGGAATTGAAACTTCTCAATGTTGCAAAGGTCACAGGCACGGCAATCTGCTTCCAGACTACCTATGAGGAATTGAAACAGCAATTGGAGTCATAAGCCACTTTGCAGTGAAAAACGCTTCCAGACTACCTATGAGGAATTGAAACCGAGCAACACTGCAACACTTTCATATGCTGGCAAGGGCTTCCAGACTACCTATGAGGAATTGAAACACGGCGGTTACAATTCCAATGCAGGCTGGATAGCTGCGCTTCCAGACTACCTATGAGGAATTGAAACCAGCAACAAGAAATGGAGTAAGTGTAGCAATTGGAGGCTTCCAGACTACCTATGAGGAATTGAAACCGAGCTTCTCTGGGTAGTCTCCCCATGCCAGCTCATGCTTCCAGACTACCTATGAGGAATTGAAACACACGCCCACGATCAGGCCACCCCCGGTAACAACTAGCTTCCAGACTACCTATGAGGAATTGAAACAACTTTTCATTATGGCAGCAACAGAGACGGCCCCGAAGCTTCCAGACTACCTATGAGGAATTGAAACGCTTTTCTGCGTAGCCTGTAAACTGCTTCGTTGAAGCTTCCAGACTACCTATGAGGAATTGAAACATACATAGAAGTCTTGGGTATTGTACACTTCTCATCGCTTCCAGACTACCTATGAGGAATTGAAACACGCAAGGCGCAAGTGTTTTCACGACGTGCACGTCGGGCTTCCAGACTACCTATGAGGAATTGAAACCAGTTCCATGTGAATATACTACCACGAATACATCGCTTCCAGACTACCTATGAGGAATTGAAACCAGTAAATCTTAAAGTAAGGTTAAGATAGGGGTTTGCTTCCAGACTACCTATGAGGAATTGAAACCAAACTCCCTTGACGGGGAGGATGCATTGCGGGTAATGCTTCCAGACTACCTATGAGGAATTGAAACGAGTATGATGATGTTAAGATTATTACGTCCAAGTATGGCTTCCAGACTACCTATGAGGAATTGAAACTTTATCAGGATTATTATAACCATATTGATGATGACGCTTCCAGACTACCTATGAGGAATTGAAACACACACAATGATGATGATATTTCATCATTGATGATTGCGCTTCCAGACTACCTATGAGGAATTGAAACTATGAAATGTTAAGATATAAGATTAAAATACATTCGCTTCCAGACTACCTATGAGGAATTGAAACTTGCCAGTGTACTTATTCTGCCTCTGCCTCTTCTTCGCTTCCAGACTACCTATGAGGAATTGAAACCTGGCTTCTTCTGGGGTAAGTTCTTGAAGATGTTCAGCTTCCAGACTACCTATGAGGAATTGAAACAAGTATTCCCAATCGGTACAAAATTTGTGAATTCCGGCTTCCAGACTACCTATGAGGAATTGAAACCAATGGTATTAAAAAGGTTTCTGGCTTCTTCCTGTGGCTTCCAGACTACCTATGAGGAATTGAAACTTTCTGCTGATTTAGTTCAACCAGCACTCCCTCTGCTTCCAGACTACCTATGAGGAATTGAAACTTTGACCCAGTCAATGAGCCATGTTGTACCGGCAAGCTTCCAGACTACCTATGAGGAATTGAAACTTTGGTGGAGGAGGGGGATGAAGTTTTTTCGTTGTGCTTCCAGACTACCTATGAGGAATTGAAACTTTTTGCTGGTTCAATTCAACCAGCACTCCCTCTCGCTTCCAGACTACCTATGAGGAATTGAAACTCGATGAACTCCTTGCTCTGCACGACAGCGATTTCTACCCGCTTCCAGACTACCTATGAGGAATTGAAACTCAAGACCAAGCTCTGAATAGACCCACTTCTTGAGAGGCTTCCAGACTACCTATGAGGAATTGAAACGTGCAGGGACTGACCCAAACTATCTCGCGTGGAATGGGCTTCCAGACTACCTATGAGGAATTGAAACAACGCCTGGGTGACTCCGAGAAGGTTCTCAGTCTCGCTTCCAGACTACCTATGAGGAATTGAAACCGACATGGTGGATCATCAGCTCCTGGAGAACTCGGGCTTCCAGACTACCTATGAGGAATTGAAACAATGGTTTACTGATCAACTGAAAGCGTCTCATCCTGGCTTCCAGACTACCTATGAGGAATTGAAACATAATCAACATTCAGTAATGAGTAATTCTATATACTGCTTCCAGACTACCTATGAGGAATTGAAACTCTTCATAGTAATAGATCGAAAAGTAGTTAGTATTGAAGCTTCCAGACTACCTATGAGGAATTGAAACAATAGCTTTTCCATCTTGCTCAATGCTATAACATCGCTTCCAGACTACCTATGAGGAATTGAAACCTGATTCAGGAGCTAAGAATCATTACTACGGTCAAACTGGCTTCCAGACTACCTATGAGGAATTGAAACACCGAACCGCGAACAGTCCCATCAAACAAACTCAAGCTTCCAGACTACCTATGAGGAATTGAAACAGTAGTAAATTTTCATCAACTCAGACTCAATAATCGCTTCCAGACTACCTATGAGGAATTGAAACTCTTCATAGTAATAGATCGAAAAGTAGTTAGTATTGAAGCTTCCAGACTACCTATGAGGAATTGAAACAAAAATCCTGATAATGCCAGCTGTGAATATCCTCGGCTTCCAGACTACCTATGAGGAATTGAAACCGTTGACAAATTGCTGCCCTGTTGAAAGCAGGCTCGCTTCCAGACTACCTATGAGGAATTGAAACATACATAGAAGTCTTGGGTAGTGTGCACTTCTCATCGCTTCCAGACTACCTATGAGGAATTGAAACTGGGTAGTGTGCACTTCTCATCAAACCAATTGCACACGCTTCCAGACTACCTATGAGGAATTGAAACATGTTTGATGTGCCGCTTGGTGTTTCTGAGAGAGGAAGCTTCCAGACTACCTATGAGGAATTGAAACTACAATGCAAAAAAAAATATACAACGTCGTACAATGCAGCTTCCAGACTACCTATGAGGAATTGAAACAGCACTACATTTCTGGAGCTTTCCGGAGCGTCGTACGCTTCCAGACTACCTATGAGGAATTGAAACGATACTCAGTCAGGCATTTCCGCTTGGACTGGATGGAAGCTTCCAGACTACCTATGAGGAATTGAAACTACAATGCTATACAAAACATACAACGTCGTACTAGGCTTCCAGACTACCTATGAGGAATTGAAACTTCAAATGCTAAAAATGTTGTCCAGTAGGACATCTGCTTCCAGACTACCTATGAGGAATTGAAACTTGGTTGCTACATCGGCGTCGTTGATGTCAACTGTGATGCTTCCAGACTACCTATGAGGAATTGAAACATGACTCTGAGAACTTTCTCAATAGTTGCAACAGGGCTTCCAGACTACCTATGAGGAATTGAAACTAGGACCCCCAACTCATCGAACCACATGGTACCGCCCAGCTTCCAGACTACCTATGAGGAATTGAAACTCAAGACCAAGCTCTGAATAGACCCACTTCTTGAGAGGCTTCCAGACTACCTATGAGGAATTGAAACTTCAAATGCTAAAAATGTTGTCCAGTAGGACATCTGCTTCCAGACTACCTATGAGGAATTGAAACACTACCGAGAGTTCGTCTTTCTCGGTGTCCCATACCGCTTCCAGACTACCTATGAGGAATTGAAACTGTACTCCGTCCTGAATATCTATGTCTGCCCAGAACCGCTTCCAGACTACCTATGAGGAATTGAAACTGGGCAAAACATTGTCCTTAGCCCACAAAGCAACATCGCTTCCAGACTACCTATGAGGAATTGAAACAAGGAGCCTGCTTTCAACAGGGCAGCAATTGGAATGCTTCCAGACTACCTATGAGGAATTGAAACCAAGGTCGCAGGAGACAAACGTCACACAGATCTTCCGCTTCCAGACTACCTATGAGGAATTGAAACAACTGACCGTTGCGGGCCTGAACTCGGGCGCCGCGAGCTTCCAGACTACCTATGAGGAATTGAAACCGTCAGTTCTCGAAGGAATGGGAGAGCCTCACCAAGGCTTCCAGACTACCTATGAGGAATTGAAACATGTTTGATGTGCCGCTTGGCGTTTCTGAGAGAGGAGCTTCCAGACTACCTATGAGGAATTGAAACCCAGTTTCGGTTACATGAACAGTTCAAACAGAAAAGGCTTCCAGACTACCTATGAGGAATTGAAACTTTGTTGCGGCGGTTTTTGTGCCGTACCATGTAGGAAGCTTCCAGACTACCTATGAGGAATTGAAACAAGCCTGGATCGAGAAAAAGAGGAGGGAGGCACAATGACGCTTCCAGACTACCTATGAGGAATTGAAACCCAGTTTCGGTTACATGAACAGTTCAAACAGAAAAGGCTTCCAGACTACCTATGAGGAATTGAAACTCTTGTAGTGTCTATTGTACCTTATGAAGGACAGTATGCTTCCAGACTACCTATGAGGAATTGAAACTTGTTACCGGCAGGACCTGGGGCTACATTGCTGGTCTGATCGGAGGGAAGAGGTTCGAGTACAAGAGGTTCGAACTGGATGAGGAGCTCGCGGAGGAGATCGTCCGACGCGAAGAGAAATTCTGGAAAGAGAATGTTCTTGGAGATAAGCCCCCATCGGCTGATGCAACCGAAGATTGTAAGGATACCCTTGAAATTCTTTTCCCTTATTCGATGAGAAAGTCATTTGATCTTCCTCATGATGATGATCTTCTGGTGCAGGAACTTGAGGCCCTTGAAGATCAGGCAAAAGAACTCGAAAAGGAAATCGAACTTCGCAAGAACAAACTCAAAGAACATCTCGGAGATGCAGAAGTGGGAGCAACCGAGAACTATTGGGTGTTCTGGAAGAACTTCGACTCAAAGCGATTCTCACAGAAGAAGTTCAAGGAAGAAAGACCCGATGACTATGCGAAGTATTCCGAAGAAGCACATACCAGAAGATTCAGATACAAGAGAATGAATAAGGAGGTTTGAGAATGAAAAAGAGCACGATTCTTCTTCTTGCTGTAATTGCCACCTTGGTTGTTGCCTTATTTCTAGTTATGACAGGGGTACTAGATTTTAGTAATAAAGAGCTTAGTCAAGGAGAGCCGGAATCATTAAGTAATGATGAGCCTTCTGTTTTTGAAGGCACTCAAGGTGTATCTGTTGAAGGAGCGGAACTTAGTATAGACATCTTCTTCGCAAAGAAAGCATTGTTTGTCACAGATTCAGAACTTAGAAATATCGCATACTGGCGAAGTATATCGAAAGAAATGGCGTACCTTGAGGAATTGGATTGTGAGTACATTCGCTTTGGAGTAAGCATCAAAAGCAAGCTAAATGAAACGCTGAACTTTTCTTACAAAGACTTCAAGTTGCAGACATTGTTAGGGGAGGTTGTTTATCCAGATCCCCTATATGGGAAGAAATACTCTGAAGAAATGAGGCGCGAAGGAGAGCTGGCTCCTGCCGGGCAATACGCGTCCAGTTACGCTTCTTTGTTCATCGCTTTTAAGACTCAAGATACTCCGAGATATTTGATCTGGGAACCACAAACAGAAAGGGAAATAGTCTTCAAGTTAGAGATAACGGAAGTTGAGGAAAGAGAATAGAAAAGTCAATGGGAGTGATTCAATTGTGGCGTGGCGATCTGATGAGAAAATACAGAGCTGAGAATTCAGATACAAGAGAATGAAAGCAAGTGAAATCGCTTCTATGGTGAAGAAGGAAGATGAAAGAAGGAACCACAAGCCCGATCCTCTAGCAGGAATAGTCAAGAACCTCACTTCAATCAAAGGGGAAATTGCCAACGCCCTTCCGGATGCGGGAATAACTCCCGAAAGAATGATAAGAATAGTAGTCACTCTTCTCAGACAGAACAAGAGCCTCGCTGAAGCGGCCATGCAGAACCCCGCTTCACTTCTCGGAGCCGTCATGATGGCGGCCCAGCTTGGTCTCGATCCCACAAACGGACTAGATCAATGCGCCCTGGTCCCAAGGAAGGGGAAAGTTTGTTTTGACATCATGTACGAGGGCTTAGTAGAGCTTGGTTACAGGTCAGACAGGATGGAATCCATTGTAGCGCGAACCGTCTATGAGAAAGACACCTTCAGTCTGAAGTACGGACTCAACGAAGAGCTTGTCCACATACCATACCTAGATGGAGATCCCGGCGAGTCGAAAGGCTACTACATGGTCGGCAAACTCAAGGGCGGCGGAAACATCATAGTCTACATGACTAAGGAACAGGTTCACAAGATAAGGGATAGGTATTCCGTGGCCTACAAAGCTGGCCTCAGTGGCAGCAGGAAAGACAGCCCTTGGTTCACGAGTGAAGACAGAATGGGAGAGAAGACGGTCGTTAAGGCTGGTTTCAGGTGGATTCCGAAGTCTCCGATTATCAGGACGGCTCTGGCACTGGATGAAACCGCTAGAGAGGCTTCCAGACTACCTATGAGGAATTGAAACCAAAACATGACTGGATGACTGCAAACCTTGACAGGGCTTCACGGGTTCTTAGAAAGCCGAATCCATTCAACAATAAACTGGTTTGATCGTTTCAAAAAACCAATATATGCTGGATTTTGATTTATTTGTTACAAGAGATATAATGAACATAAATTACGCCTTGTGAAGTCTTTGCAGGAACAATTATGGATAACTTGAATGGGGTATTACGTTGTCACTTTCACATTAATTGTCAAATGGTGTTATACAAAGATGAAATGAGGTAATGGTTTTGCAGTTGCTTGCGATATGTAAGACTCCGTACTGCGTTCCTCGAAAAATCATCTGGATTCATTTGTCGCCGAATAGAATGACGAATAAGCGAGAACAATATCGCTCACTAAGGGTTATTCGACTCTCATGACAGCAGACGGGAGAAAGAAAACGTACTTTTACAATCCGGCAGAGAAAGATTTCGCAATTCAGATTCGGGAAAACCTCAACAGAAAGGCAAGTGCATTGGGTAATTCCGTCAGAGCGGGAGAATCCTTCTCCTTCAAACTTGCCTCAAGACCTGTTCAACGAATTGTCAAGTACAAGGTTTTCACTCAAATTGCCTGGGACTTCCGCTTTGAGCTTAACGCAGATCCGGAGCTTATATCGATAGCCTACTACTGGGGATTAGGTTCGAAGAATGCACAGGGATTTGGAATGATAGAAATCAGCGAAAGGAGATAGTTGAAACTAACGGGAGAGCGTTCATTTATAAGGATGAGTTTGATAAAAATCCAGCGCGAACCTAAAACTTAAGTCAGAACATTACTTAGCCATCGAAACACTTGGAATACGCAAGAATCAGCGGCTGACTTTGGAGCTGTACAGAAAAGAGGTGTGGGAAAAATGGAGAGTGGACCGATTACATTCAGAGTTAAGACCCTTACCCCGCTATGGACCGGTGGGTCAGATGGAAAGATGGACCGGGTACACGAAACGGGAATCATAGGAAGCATCAGATGGTGGTATGAAGTCATTGCTAGAGGTCTCGGCTATTACGTATGCGATCCGACTTCAGATAATCGCTGTAAACTATCTGGCAAAGAAAAAGACGGTGAAGAAAGGATTTCGAAGCTTTGTCCTGCCTGTTATCTGTTTGGAACTACAGGCTGGAAGAGAATGTTCAATTTGTCTGTAACGGTCGATGGCAAGCAGCCGGTTAGAGGGAATGAACCCTTTTCACAGGCTACAACCAAGAGCATCAATAAGAACTGGTTAAGCAAGGTCTTTGAGAAGAACCGTCATGATAGGGACTTCTTCGGTTCGCTTGAGCTTAGAGTTCTCCCAAGGTGCGATAGAAATCAAATTGAAGAGCAGCTTAAGGCTGTCCTTTCAATCATGAGCAACTTTGGTTCTCTTGGGGCTAAGCCTCAATTTGGTTACGGCCTCTTTGAACTCGCTGATCATGCGGAGGAAACAAGAGAATCACTTCGGATAATCAACAGATTCCTTAAGGAAAATTGCTTTGTCAAAAGAAGTGATGATAAGAAAGGCTTTTCGCTGAAGAACTACTGGAAAGTCGAAACAGAAGTTGGAAAATCTCTTCCGCCAGCGAACTTGAAATATCTGGGTGGTGAAGTCAAGAATTTGTATATTCCGATGTCTTTTGATGTGAGATATGTGTTGCGAAAAGAATACTTTGGAAAATGTGGATCCAAAAAAGCTACAGCAGAGATCTTTGGAGGAACGAAAGGTGATAAATGGGCAAGCAAAGTGTTTGTTAGCAGTTTCTACAAAGAGAACCAGAAAAATGAGAAATACAAGTTGCGCATTTGGGGATTCACAGCAAGAGCTGTTTCGGAAATTGTTCGCGAAGCAATTGAAAGAGATTATGACACTAATAACGATAGAGAGATTTTCTCTTTTGGTGAAATACTAAGTGAGGTGACAGAAATTGATTCTTGACTGTAATTCCAGCACCCTCTTCGAAATCAAGGAAAAACGCATCATGAACGAACTCACAGATGAACTCAAGAAAAAAGACCCGAATGAGAATGTAATTGCGAAAATTCTTAAGAAACTTGGCGACTCAGAACTCTTGATTACTTTCAAATACCTCGAAGCTTTAGGATATTCTGATGGAGAAAACTACGTAAAACAAGTCTATGTAAAAAAAGGGAAAAATGCGGACTGTGGGAGCAGTTTTGCTAAAGAGATATTCAATAAAACCGATTCGACGGCCCTGGATATTCTCCCTCCCTACTCATTTATTATCGAATTTGATTTTACTCTTGAGAAGCCCTACATTTCAAAGGATGATGAGAATTTCACGATTATTGAAAACTCCATAAAGCGAGAAAAGATTCTCGGCTGCCCTTTCATTCCCGGATCCACATGGAAAGGCTGCCTCCGTTCAGCATTCTGGCATGAAGGTATGAAGGAAGATAACGAGCAAATCACTCGAATCTTCGGAAATGAGAGACTGACGAATGAAAGCTTTCGACAGGGCCGTCTTCACTTTTTCCCGTCGTTCTTCGATAAAGTAGACTACGAAATCATAAATCCTCACGATAGAAAAACCCGTGCCGGAACCGTTCCGATACTTATAGAGAGTATTCCTTCAGGCTCGAACAGCAAATTTTCACTGCTCTATGTTCCGTTCGACCTTACTGGAAAAGAAAAGGAGGAATCCGCCAAACAAATGCTTGAAGATCTGAAAGTAATCGCCAAAGGAATCGAAGCTATGTTCACTGTTTATGGGTTCGGAGCAAAGACCTCAAGCGGATATGGAATAGCCAGCAACATTGTAAAAAGTGGAAAAGTCTACACTGACATGTCTATAAAGATAGAACAGGAAAACAAGGCAATGAAGCTACCTGAGAATTTCCGGCAATTTCTCAACGAAAACGGAACTGTGAAAGGCGAACTGGTTGACAATGCAACAGGAACCCTGCTCAGCAATAAAAAGTTTCAGAAGCAGAAGACAGAGCACGGTTTTCTGAGTGGTGATGAATTCTCAAAATTTAAACGCTGGTATGAGAAAAATGGTGAATCTTACATGAAATCATTGAGTGTCAAACACTCTCAACAAAACGCGGGAGAATTTGCGAGCTTTACTGAGCTTATAGACTTAACAAAGGCAATAGCCGATATGAATGCTCAACCAGATACAGCGGGAGGTAATCCTGATGAATAAAGATTTGACTGTTCTTGCAGAAAACAGAGACGTTTTGCTTACTGCTGAAATTGCATGCTGGTTGCACATGATAGGGAAATATACTAAAGAATTCATGGAAGGCGATCATACGAAGTCAAGGCAGTTACCAAATGGCCTATTGCAGAACCTTCTGACACTTCTAGAAGAAGATTTGCTACAAAAGGCTAAAAGGAAATTGCCAATAAAGGATTTCCAAATTCCTCTAGTAGTAGAAGAGTTTGTCTCGAAACATGAACTGGGGAATAACATAATAAAAGATGACGCAAACGCATTCAATAAACTGCTAAATGATTCTCATGGTCGGGGCTCTGGTACAGAAAAAGGTATTCTGAAGAATGATGTCTACTCAACTCAAGACAATTCGAGTATGCACATATCAACTGCTTTCGGCTATGAAGCAAATCCCACAGACGCTGATTTGATAGAACAGGATTCCAAGGATCTTTATACTCTTATTGAAAATGTCCTTATCGATTTGCTGCAGATTCTGGAAATTAGCGAAGTAGACAACCTTGGAAGATTAAGTAAGCTCAGAACAAAATTGATAAATGCCTTGAATCAACATTTTGCCAAGGCGATAGGAGATACTAGAAGACCTATAAATGACGTTACTCTTTGGGACCAGACAATATCTTCGGTAGCTTTTTTCAAGGCAGAGCTTGCAGAATCCCTAATCAATGGATATAAAGATCCCTTCGATAAAGACAACAGATACACTTTCAGATATCTTCACGTGACTTTCGACGGTGAAAGCTATGTAGCAAAAGGAACTGGTATTGGAGACATGATAAGTCGAAGGGATCTAATTGATGAAGCACTCGATAGAGCAAAATCATTAATTGAGGTGGAGTATCCTCTTGGTTTAGAAATATTCAGAGACACAAACGGGATAACGTTTCTAATTCCAGAGCTAAGCGAAAAACTAGCGATTGATGATTTGGTCACGGAGAAAAAGTTCAGTCTGAAGCAGACAATCTTCGAAGAAATCGCTAATTCAACTAACTGGGAAGTTACTCCGTTCTTTCATATAACCGAAAGTCCTTCAAGAAACCTCTATAATTTGGGTTCTGTTGTATCAAAGAAGCCTGATGGCAATATTCCTTGTCTGAAACTCAAAGAACTCTGGACCGAAAAAGCAGAGTTATGCCCTTCTTGCAATATAAGATCTATTGATGCTAACTTTCGAAAACTAGGGATTAAGTTTTGTGAAGAATGTTTTAGCAGAATTACTGGTCGTGGAAAGCAGTGGGCAGGAAACAGAAAAAATCAAACCGTATGGATCGATGAAATCGCAGACTCAACGGGAAAAATCGCACTGCTTAGCTCTAGTTTCAATTTGAATAATTGGATAGGTAATACAAACAATCTTTCAACATTCAGAAACCTTAAGAAGACAGTTGGTTTCTCCTTCACGGACCTCACGAGAGAGCTTTCAACATCAGATGAACTAAATAGTATCCCAAGTCTGAAAAGTGTTGGGAAAAAATACGTCTTAACTGATCTCAAAACAGTTGATGGCCTTTATAACTTCATGGTGGGTTCTGAAGATCTCGGAGAAAACAAAGCACTCGAAAAACATGAAAAGCTGGCACTCGCAGTTTGGCGGAAACCTCCTTCTTTTGCAAGGGTTCGTAGAGTTTGGGAGACGACAAGTAAGTTCTGGGACGAGGCTCTCGCAGAAATCAAAGAAGTTATAGATCCAATAACTGAAAGGTTTGTTTTGAAAGTCCGGCTAAATAGTTTAAACCTCCCCCCAAATAATGCCTACGAAGCCAAAGTGAATGAAACCAAATTCACTGTATTCTACGAGAATGAGAATCCTAAAGGTGCCGACGGATTCGTAAAACTTGTGATAATTGAGAATCTTGAATTGCTTGCCAAGAAGCTCCCTGTTGAAATAAAGACAGACAGTCGGAAAGATTTAGTTGATGAATTAATCAAAGACCTGAACGGTAAGAACATAGAGTTATACGACTCCAGTGAACCTTCAAAAGTACTCGCCAGTTCAAGAATCGATGGCATCGAAATCGAATCGTGTAATTACTCCCCGTTAATCGAAATAACAAAAGACCCGGAAAGATTCATGGTTCTTGTACCGGCAGATAAGGCTCTTGAAGCTGCCAAAAAGATAAAAGAGAAATACGAAAAGGAAATGGGAAAAGTCAGAAACCGCCTGCCCATGAATCTTGGAATTGTGTATGCGGGATATCACACAGCACTTCCTGCAATCATGGATGCCGGGCGCAGAATGATGCAAATCGACAATGAAGAAAAACTATGGGCACTGATGAAACAACCCGAAGAGCTCTCAGATTACTTCGAATTGACTTTCCAGGAAAATCAGGTTTGGAAAATCCCCTCAAAGATGGGAGACTGCTCTGAAGATATATGGTATCCGTATTTTTATGTTGTTAACAAAGATAAAGACGAAACTGAATTCAAAAACAGATCCCTTTCTTTCAAAGGTCCTTCCGGAAACTGGCTAGTTCATGTTTCAGAACTCAAAGAGGGCGACATAGTTCAAGTCACTCCTTCTTATTTTGACTTTGAGTATCTTTCCTCAGCATCCCAGAGATTCGAAATCAGCTACAGCAGCGGAGGTAGAAGGCGTTCAAATTATAGAAAGCGGCGTCCATATTATCTTGATGATCTGGATGAGATTGAAAGAGTATGGGCAATTATCTCAACAAGACTTTCGAACAGCCAGATAAAGAAGCTAAACACTCTTGTTGAAGAGAAACGAAGAGACTGGGCCCTTTCTTCAGAAAAAGAGGACAATACCTTCAAGAGTTATGTTGAGAACGTCGTTGAAAATCTCAAATGGAAACTGCTTCTCTCAAACCATGAGAAACAGAAACTCGTTGATTTTTGTCTGAATGGGAAATTTGTGGATGTACTGGAAATTCACATGAGCATCATGAAGGATAAATCGGAGGTGGCGGAATGAGCAACGAACTCTATAGCGAGAGGAAATTCATTTTCATGACCCTTGACCCGATCCACATAGGTACGGGGGGAACTAATCTGGGGATAGTAGACAATACGATAATGAGAGAAGCCGGCTCAAACATACCGATAATTCCAGGGACAAGCCTTTCAGGCGCGGCGAAGATGTACGCTGCGATGTTTATGGGAGATCTGGATGCAGCTGGTAGCAAAAAGCCCAAGAGTACTGAGAATCCAGTATCATATACTTTTGGGTATATAAACGGCTCTGGTTCTAAGCAAACCAGCAAGGCCGGCGTTGTTAGCTTTTCCGATGCAAGGATAGTTCTTTTCCCGGTCTGTTCATCCGAAGGAACGATATGGGTTACTACAAGAGCTATGCTGAACGAAATTGGCTTCGATGTGAAAGGCCTCGGTCCGGATGAAGAAAAAGCTTATCACCTGGGCGGAACAGATGAAAACAGCAAGATCAAAATCGGCTGGCTATTCATTGATGTAGAAAATATAGCAATTGAAAAACCCAAACTTGATGGCTTAGCAGAAAAAGACGAATGGAAGGTTGTCGAACAGAAGATCTACATAGTATCAGATAAGCTGTTTACGCAAATAGTCAATGACAACCTTGAAACAAGGACTTCCGTAGCGATTAATCCTGAAACCGGCGCTGCCGAAGATGCCGCGCTATTCACATATGAAGCAATTCCAAGAGCCACATGGTTCATATCTAAAGTCATTCAAGATGACTTCAGATCGACCGGATTTAAAACCGCAATGGAGAGTTACAAAGGCAATGAAAGAACAAGAGACTGGAACTCCCCAATGGATGTTGTAAGAACTGGGTTCAAAGTCATCGAATTCATGGGCATCGGCGGAATGACCACGAGGGGCTTCGGAAGAATGACGATTATCTCTGGTGGTGAAAACTAATGAATAACCTTGATTATATTGCAGCGAAATCAGGGCAAAATATCCTGGTTTCTCTAAAGAGCATGGATAAAAAAGAACTCGAGAAACTTATTAATGATGTTCTTTTGGTTCTCCACGGAAACGGCATTTATGCATGCATACTCTATCTCTATGCGAGAGAAAAGAAGAAGACCGAAACAGCAGAAAAATTAGCAAAAGAATTGCTTGGTTCTGTAAGGGAATCGCTGGGAATAGACTTTGAAGATTTGGATGAGAAAAATCCAGAAGACGTACTCCGCGTGGTCAACGAGAAGATCTGCAACAACACAGGTTCTCTCTTCCTTGTGAAGGACCTATGGGAAAGGACTCTCGTTTACGCTAGATATGGTGCCAAAGCGAAGGTGAAGAATTAATGAGCTGGGAATTACATAGGGTTTCCCTCAAACTGCTTTCTCCGATGCACATAGGCTGGAGAAAAATTGGAAACCTTCAGCAAACAAGATACTATGTTCCTGGTAGAACCCTTTGGGGAGCCTTGACTGCTAGGCTTGCCAGAGACTACGGAGGCTTTGATTACAGCACAACTGGAATAGACGTCGATAAATTTCTCAGATTCAGCTACTTCTACCCCTCTGATAATGAAGAGAAAATCGATCTTCTCCCATGGGAAAGAAAAGATGAGTTCGAATGGAAATACATAGGAAGTACGGTAAACACTGCGCTAGATCTGGGTGCAAAAATGGCTGACGAGGGCAGTCTGCATGAAACAGAGTATATAGCTCCAAAAACAAGAGACGGGAAACAAGTCTATCTCATTGGAAATATCTTTGAACACAAAGATTGCGCCTTGAATTGGGAAGATGCACTTTCGAAGCTACAAATAGGCGGTGAAAGAACTTATGGATGGGGTCGAGTGGAAACTGATGGATCAAAAGGCTGCGTTCAAGTTGCTCAAATTGATCTAGATGGATATGATATTGAACTAAACGAGGAATTTCCAGTAATAAAACTCTCAAGATCTCATTTGGCAATCTCCCACGTGCTCGCCGACAATCAAATAGATAGCTCTGCGTCAAGTGGCAACATAGAACCTCTTATTGGACTTGAAACAACTAGAGAAGAGAGATTCGGAGCAGAAATCTCAGCAGCTCAAATATGCTGGACACCTGGTACTAGATTCAGTAAAGATCATACTTTTTTGATAGGCGAAAAAGGAATCTGGAAATCCAAATCCTGATTTACTTCTCCGTCGACCCCTGATAAATTGAAAACACCTGGGGATCGACAGAAGCATCTTAATTTAGCTCTTCAGTTTTGTGTGCAATTCATGAGAAAATGGTCCTTGAAAAACAGGCAAGAACTAATGTTGCCTCAAAACGCTGAAAATCCTTTATAATCTATATAGTAATGGGCTTCCAGACTACCTATGAGGAATTGAAACTAGAAGTTTTCAAGTGCTTCATCCACAGTGATGAGGCTTCCAGACTACCTATGAGGAATTGAAACTGTGTTTTCGCTACCCGAAACCTCCGGAAACGTCAGCTTCCAGACTACCTATGAGGAATTGAAACATGATTCGTGTTAGTTACTCATCAGCTTCAACGTCGCTTCCAGACTACCTATGAGGAATTGAAACAAGAATCAAGAACAGTTCAAAACGATCAACAGCCCGAGCTTCCAGACTACCTATGAGGAATTGAAACGAAAGTCACTCAAATGCTCAGAGAGCAGAATGGAAAAGGCTTCCAGACTACCTATGAGGAATTGAAACTCAGCAAGTTCTGTTGGAAACTTGTACTCCTCTGACTTGCTTCCAGACTACCTATGAGGAATTGAAACCCGCTAGGGCCAGCTCAATATCAACCTTTAACTCGCTTCCAGACTACCTATGAGGAATTGAAACAAGAAGTTGAACCAGACCTTCATGTTTCCATCTGATGCTTCCAGACTACCTATGAGGAATTGAAACTAGTAGAAAGTCTAACCGATCAAAGGCTGCCTTGGCTTCCAGACTACCTATGAGGAATTGAAACTGGCACAGTATTGCATTAAGTATATCATTACACAATACGCTTCCAGACTACCTATGAGGAATTGAAACTGTTTCTCTTCCCCGTATTAGAGGATTAAGCGAAGCCAGCTTCCAGACTACCTATGAGGAATTGAAACTGATCGTCTCCCCAGAGACAATAAAGAAAGTACGGCTTCCAGACTACCTATGAGGAATTGAAACTGGCAAGTCTAGAGTGGGTAATGAAACAAGAAAATGCTTCCAGACTACCTATGAGGAATTGAAACTGTTTTCTTGGTTTTACTAGGCCCAAAACCAAGTCTCGCTTCCAGACTACCTATGAGGAATTGAAACAAGCCATTCGGTTGCGGCCCCTATCCCTTGTTTGACCGCTTCCAGACTACCTATGAGGAATTGAAACCTTGATTAGCTTCATCAGCAGTGTTTCTATTTTTCGCTTCCAGACTACCTATGAGGAATTGAAACTGTAATAATTCTACTCCGTGCACTTCATGATACTATGCTTCCAGACTACCTATGAGGAATTGAAACCCAAAATTCACGGTCTATTGCCTCAAGGTCAACAAGAGCTTCCAGACTACCTATGAGGAATTGAAACGAAAGTCACTCAAATGCTCAGAGAGCAGAACGGAAAGCTTCCAGACTACCTATGAGGAATTGAAACTGTTGACAGGTGCTATTCGTCAGTGTCAGTGTCAGGCTTCCAGACTACCTATGAGGAATTGAAACAGTCTAGACTCATGCAAATTTGGGACTCAAAGCATAGCTTCCAGACTACCTATGAGGAATTGAAACAAGGCACTCTCTGCTTCGTTGAAGGGCGTTACTCTGCTTCCAGACTACCTATGAGGAATTGAAACTAGTAGAAAGTCTAACCGATCAAAGGCTGCCTTGCAGCTTCCAGACTACCTATGAGGAATTGAAACAAGGGTTTTAATTACAAAAGTAAGTCTAATTATGAAGCTTCCAGACTACCTATGAGGAATTGAAACTGATTTCGTTGTAAGTTTTCTGAGCGTCTCGGCTAAGCTTCCAGACTACCTATGAGGAATTGAAACATGTAGGTCTCAATGCGAGACCATTCACGGATGGAATCAAGCTTCCAGACTACCTATGAGGAATTGAAACTCGATGTCTTTCTGCACATCATCCATCTTTGTCAGCGCTTCCAGACTACCTATGAGGAATTGAAACAAAGATATAGACTCACTGCAATGGCTGCCTAGCGAGGGCTTCCAGACTACCTATGAGGAATTGAAACCAAATATGGTTATATCTCCAACGTCAAAACCAGAGCTTCCAGACTACCTATGAGGAATTGAAACTGATGTGCTGGCTAGATCCTGCTTGAAAAGTCTGACCGCTTCCAGACTACCTATGAGGAATTGAAACTCTACGAAGTCGGTACCTTTCACGGCTGCTAGAAACGCTTCCAGACTACCTATGAGGAATTGAAACGCACGACTCAGGCAATCGTGGGCTACGCTCTCTACTGCTTCCAGACTACCTATGAGGAATTGAAACGCACGACTCAGGCAATCGTGGGCTACGCTCTCTACTCGCTTCCAGACTACCTATGAGGAATTGAAACTCAAACGCCTGCACATGAACAGTCCTGCCGTTTCTCGTGCTTCCAGACTACCTATGAGGAATTGAAACAAGTAGCAGAGCCTATTGCTATGACCTCATTCTTGAGCTTCCAGACTACCTATGAGGAATTGAAACAATTTCTCAGTCAAGCCAAGCGTCAAGATAGATGCGCTTCCAGACTACCTATGAGGAATTGAAACTTGGGTCTCTCAACTTAGAATGGTGTTGGAAATATCGGCTTCCAGACTACCTATGAGGAATTGAAACAATGCAGTGCAATCGAAGAAATCGGCCTGGTCCTTGTTCGCTTCCAGACTACCTATGAGGAATTGAAACTGATGTGCTGGCTAGATCCTGCTTGAAAAGTCTGACGCTTCCAGACTACCTATGAGGAATTGAAACTGGTTTTTTGATAAGTATGATCGCAACATTCTGGACAGCTTCCAGACTACCTATGAGGAATTGAAACTGGCCAAATGAACGGGATCCTAGTTTATGACGAAGGCTTCCAGACTACCTATGAGGAATTGAAACGAGTTGATGACACTATGGCTTTCGAAGGACTGAATTTTGCTTCCAGACTACCTATGAGGAATTGAAACTACGCAATCACAGGAATCTCGACGCTTGAAAGACGCGAGCTTCCAGACTACCTATGAGGAATTGAAACAAGTATTCATCATAGAATCCCAGACCAAAGCCTAGGCTTCCAGACTACCTATGAGGAATTGAAACTGGGCAATGGTAAGGTGCCCGTCTCTGCCTACAAATATCGCTTCCAGACTACCTATGAGGAATTGAAACTGCATCATCAATTCTCGGGCTCGAAGCCATGAAAAGGCTTCCAGACTACCTATGAGGAATTGAAACTGCAAGAACTTAAAGACATTCAAGACGGAGCAATACGCTTCCAGACTACCTATGAGGAATTGAAACACCACAGGGGCGGCCTTTCTGGTCTACCATAGGATAGCTTCCAGACTACCTATGAGGAATTGAAACTGTTGACGGTTCAAAGAGTGTTATTCCCCAGTGTCAGCGCTTCCAGACTACCTATGAGGAATTGAAACTCGGGTATTATAGTAAAATAAAGCCGGGTATTATCCCGCTTCCAGACTACCTATGAGGAATTGAAACTCGGGTATTATAGCAATAAATAAGCCGGGTATTAACCCGCTTCCAGACTACCTATGAGGAATTGAAACTAGTAGTAGAAAGCCTGAACGATCAAAGGCTTCCATGCGCTTCCAGACTACCTATGAGGAATTGAAACCATGGAATACAGAGAAGAAATAGTGAAAGCCCTAGACGCTTCCAGACTACCTATGAGGAATTGAAACAACACGCCCACGATCAGGCCACCCCCGGTAACAACGCTTCCAGACTACCTATGAGGAATTGAAACATGAGAAGTGTACGAAGCCAAAGACTTCAATGTACCGCTTCCAGACTACCTATGAGGAATTGAAACGAGTTACCCTACCCGCGAGAAAGTCAGAAGTCTCAACTCTAGCTTCCAGACTACCTATGAGGAATTGAAACCCGTACTTTCCAGACAGGATCGTGCAATGGGCAATATGCTTCCAGACTACCTATGAGGAATTGAAACAAGGTTCGGGCGCTATCTCTGTCATGGACTATGTAGGCGCTTCCAGACTACCTATGAGGAATTGAAACTACCTCCAAAGAGAAGGGTCGCCACGGCGGGCGACCTCTTGCTTCCAGACTACCTATGAGGAATTGAAACTTTCGCTGTCAGAAGCCGACCAGCTAGAACGAAGATGCTTCCAGACTACCTATGAGGAATTGAAACTCTTGTTTATGTCTTTGCATGAGAGCCTGCGAGATGCTTCCAGACTACCTATGAGGAATTGAAACTAAAACTCGGTGAGTGGTCATATGATGTTGCTTTGTGCTTCCAGACTACCTATGAGGAATTGAAACTAGGCACAGCCGTTTGGGACGGCCTCAAGTGGGTAGGGCTTCCAGACTACCTATGAGGAATTGAAACTTGCCAATGCTGCAAAAGTTTTTGGTGGTGTAATTTGGCTTCCAGACTACCTATGAGGAATTGAAACCCGACTGGGTACGAAAGCAAATTGGCATGAGCGAAGCTTCCAGACTACCTATGAGGAATTGAAACTATAAAATGTAAAAATATAAATTAAAAATAGATTCGCTTCCAGACTACCTATGAGGAATTGAAACAGGACATTATCCTGGACATCATCGAAGAGGGAAACAGCTTCCAGACTACCTATGAGGAATTGAAACGAAGAAAAAGAAAACCAATCCAATAAACAGTAGATGGCTTCCAGACTACCTATGAGGAATTGAAACGGAGCTTTATCGTCAGAAGATGGGCAATTATAACTACGCTTCCAGACTACCTATGAGGAATTGAAACTGGTTTGCCCTTTATGATCTTTGCAATGGTATTAGCTTCCAGACTACCTATGAGGAATTGAAACAGTCTGACTTCTATAACGGTGACGTACTCGAAGGGAGCTTCCAGACTACCTATGAGGAATTGAAACAAAGAAGCAGGAGCAAACCTTACGTTGTTGAGATCAGCTTCCAGACTACCTATGAGGAATTGAAACCAATGGTATTAAAAAGGTTTCTGGCTTCTTCCTGTGGCTTCCAGACTACCTATGAGGAATTGAAACGCCCCCCGGATATAACCTTCCCCGCCGTCGTCGAACGCTTCCAGACTACCTATGAGGAATTGAAACATCTCTGACCCAGTCTTCAAACATTTTCAGGCCAAGAGCTTCCAGACTACCTATGAGGAATTGAAACCAGTCGGAATGGGAATAGGAACTTTCCTCGGTAGTCCGGCTTCCAGACTACCTATGAGGAATTGAAACACGTTACGTATTGCGTGGCAGATGAGGCATATGAGGGCTTCCAGACTACCTATGAGGAATTGAAACCTGAAACCCTCACTGTCTTAATAAGGTCTAATCTCTCGCTTCCAGACTACCTATGAGGAATTGAAACGATCTCTTCGTCTCTCATCTCTTCCTTGAGTTCCTGCTTCCAGACTACCTATGAGGAATTGAAACTCGTTGTCTATTTCAACTTCGGCTGCGGCGTTCTGCGCTTCCAGACTACCTATGAGGAATTGAAACTAGCAATAAATAAGCCGGGATAATACCCGACCTATGCTTCCAGACTACCTATGAGGAATTGAAACTCACAAACTGGTTGTTGGTGGTTCGTGGTAGGTGGTTGGTCAAGAGCAAAGGAATCAGTTCAAAGAGGGTGTAAGCAAGAGGGAGGACCGGGGTTGGGGGGTAGGGTAGGAAGTCCGAAGAGCCAAAGAACCGTGTTGGCCGTCCAAGAGAAAGAATCTGTTCTTCGTTCCAGAGCGCGGATCTCTTCTTCGTTCTTGGTCAAGATCAAAAACCAAGAGCGAGATCCTGAAACAATTTCAGATGCCTGATTGTAGCGCTTTCGGAATAACCTATAGCCGTCATCGGAATGATTTTGATCTTCAAACCTCTATCCTCACGCTTCCGATCTCTTGAGCGCTAGAGATCGTATTCAGCCCCCCAGGGGAATTGGACAAGCAAGTGCCTGATAGTAGACTAACGGGAAGGCATGTATCACCTGCTTATTATACTTTACAGTATTATCCTTTAGAGTATACTAACGATCGATAATCTTCATGTCTCCCTTCTTCTCTAGGTTTCCGATCAGTTTCTTTTCGAAAGGGACAGACCCGTTTTGGGGGTCAAGTCGTTCGCGTACTCCCCACGACTGGCGAGAGGTTTGTCGGTTTAGGTTCTGAAATGAGCCAATATGGCGAAAAATAAAAGCGAAAATCAGAAAGTTGCCACTACGGTGCTGGTAGAAGCCTGATTCATGAGGTTTGTAGCCTCTTCATTAGGTCGTATTCATTGTGTAGAGCATAAGGTTGTTAAGAAAGTCGCTCGGAGGATGGGCGAGAAAGCGCAAGGCAGAAACTGCAAGTCCTGACTGTCGCAGGTTAGCTGGATTACTGATTGGATGCTGAGGGTTCGAAATACATATCGTTGGGGACAGTGCGTAAGTCAACCTCTTTGCTTCTGGCAACAGCAAATACAGCATTTGGCCAAATAAAAATCCAGAAACAAGATTAACTGTTTTGCCTCTAATTTTAGATTGCTCCAATCTGTAATTTACTCCTCTCTGAGATCGCAAGGCGAAAATATTCATCATAAGACTACATTCAGTGTTTAAATTCTGGAAGTCAATCATTATATACTTGCTTTGTTGTGTCAAATCAGGGAACAGAAAAGGGGGATAAAGTATGAAATTGAAACTGGTTCTTGTGATCGTTCTTGTTTCTACGGTTGCTTTCGGTAATTTCTTTCAGCGGTCCGACGAGTATTTGAGAAGACAGAACGAACTGAAAAGCACCTTGGAATTCTCGCTGACATTCGAAGAGGCTAAAGAGATAATCATGAAACATTATCCGCAGCTCAAGAATGATGAACAAGTGAGGGAATTCATCGTTGAAAGAGACATACAGAGAGCCCTTGTAGATGGTGTAGAGATGTACTACTGCGACTTGGAGCACAACCTCTTCACCGGTGAGTAGCCCAGGGGGGTTTCACCCCCAGGCTCTCTCAGAACCGGACTTGAACCTCTCGATTCATCCGGCTCCCATTATCCAGCCATATAGAATATCCCCATTGTCCAGTGTACAAATAGATGAGGCTCCCTGCGAGCAATAGCTTCTAGCCATTTACCCGCTTTTGTGAGACCTCTCCTTTTCTTGTACTTGTTTCTTACCCA
>NZ_DIXC01000021.1 GCF_002435945.1 Mesotoga sp. UBA6090 | reverse complement strand
TATTCTATATGGCTGGATAATGGGAGCCGGATGAATCGAGAGGTTCAAGTCCGGTTCTGAGAGAGCCTGGGGGTGAAATCCCCCTGGGCTACTCACCGGAAAAAAACGATTTACTCTGCAGTTATCCCGTGGAGCCTGCCCTGATGAGCCTGTCCCAATGAACCTGCCCCAAAATGCTTCTGTTTGGGGCTCTTGCTATTGGTCATCCCAGTCTTGATCCGGGATCTGGTTTTGATGTTCTCGGAGAACGGAGTAACGCGGACGGACAACGTAATTATTCAGCGTTCAGCGTTTTCTAGCCAAGCGGCTGTTTGCAAAAGAAGCGGGCTTTGCGTCTGTGAGAGGGCTTCCCACTCTTCGGGCGAACAGCCGTTCGCCCCTACAAGAAGAATATGATTCTGAATGGGATGACTGATGAAGAAGATCGGTAGGCGGTTCTTCGCTTTGTTCGTGGCGAAAGCACCAGCATCACTTCCCGACGAAGTCGGCCTCACTTCTTTAAAGGATCTTTGCCAGCCTTGCGTCCGCCGATGGTTTTCGGCGCCTTGCGTCATTAAACTGTCAATGATTTTGGATGAAGGTCCAAGGACGGTTCTTCACAGCGACCAGCGTGTTTTCTCAAGCGTTAAGCGGCTCTTTCCCCGCGAAGCGGGCTTGGTCAGCTCTCCATCTTTGCCAGCTTTATGCCTTCTGTGGGGCCGTCTTTTATGTGAAGATCGACCTGAGTGAACGGGATCTCTATATCGTTATCGTCGAACCTTGATTTTATGATCTTTGCCAGTTCGGTGCTGGAGGCTATGAAGTTCGGTCTCTCCACCCAGAACCTTACGACGAAGTCGATCGAAGAGGCGCCGTAACCGGTGAACTGGATCATGGGCTTATGATTGTCGTCTACATATAGATTTTCATAAGAGTTGACAGACTCCTCGAGTATCTTCATCACTTTGTTCAGGTCGCTGGAGTACGAAACGCCTACCGTGAGATCGTTTCTTCTAATGTTCTCTGGCCAAAAGTGTACTATAGTGGCGGCCCAGACGTTCCTGCTTGGTATGGTAACGAGCTTCCCGTCCCAGGTTTTGATTAGCACATGATTCAGTTTTATCTCCTGAACTCCGCCTGAGGTTCCGCCGATATCGACAGCCTCCCCTTCGTAGATGAGTTTGTTGAGCATTATGAGAATTCCGCAGATGAAATTGTCTAGAGGCTCTTTGACTGCGAGACCTACAATGATACCGGATACTCCGAGACCGGCTAGAATGGGAGCGAGGTTCTTGAAGAGAACCGAGATGATTAAGAAGGCTGCCAGCGCATAGAACGCCAGATTGAAAAGCGTTCTCATGGTCTTCTGATATTGAGTGGAGGCAACGGATGTCTTCTCAGCGAATTTCATGAATGCTTTGTAGAAGAGACCCGCAAGCCATTTTGCAACCAGTAGGATAACTATGCTGATCCCTATTCTGATGGCCCAGTCGATGATTGTGCTAATTACTTCATTCATGGTAATCCCTCCTAATAGTCTTATATGTTTATTGTTACATAGATCCCTCGAAAAGCCAAATTCGATGATGGCCGAAGCTTCTCTCTGGCCTGAAAACGCTGGATAAAGCAGCTGAGAATTTCAGAATCAACGCGTTTTGTCATGTGATTTCGTAAATTGGGAAAAGCCGATTCCTTTCGAAAAGGGGCAGACCCTCATGCAGATACCGCAATCGGTACCATTCGATCTCCAATAGGAGTAGCAGAGCTCGTGGTTGATTCTCCATCTTTTGTTACCGTTGACGAGCTCGCGTCCATTGCCTGGTATTGCGGAAGTGGGGCACTCTTTCGAGCAGAGCCCGCAATTGCCGCAGAATCTCTCAAGGTCAACACTGATTGCTTGGCTGCATCTCAAAGTCAAGTCCGTAGTTACAAGTCCGAGCTTGATTCTTGGGCCGAACCTGTCAGAGATAAGAAGGCCGTGTCTCCCGAAAACGCCAAGTCCTGCGGCAGCCGCCACAAGAGGGAGAATTGCGAGATAATTGCCATCCATATGATTCCTTGCAGAATATCCCAGGCTGTGGACAAAATAGGAAATGCCTAGTCCTATCGTGGCGGCCTTCAGATATGTTCTGGAGCTCTCGACCATTGCGGTCATCGCCGGAGCTGTATCGATCATTTCTCTCTTTATCTCAACCGCGAAAACGATTCCATAAGGAAGCAGTTCGCTTATTTCCTCTCCGTAGTGCTCTCTATGCCTTCCCCTGTAACTGTAATAGAACTCCGGTTTCATTTCCGCCACACCTACGAGATCTGCCCCAGAATCGCGGGCTATTAGTTTGATCAGATCCCTAATGCTCGATGGTTCAACATGGAGTTTGTCGGTTGACGGTTTGCCCTCGCATAGAGACCTAAGTTCTTCTATGAGGGAGAAATTCGAACGAACTTCCGAAGCTCCAATCGGATCGTAAGACGGAGCTCTTGCGTCGCACAGATCCGGCTTGCCGCGCAGTTCGTCATCAAGCTCTTTCAACTCGGGATGCCTGGAGTAGTAGTCACAGTACTCCGGAGAGTCGACTTCGTAGTTCATCCGGGCAAACATGGTGTCGCGCTCATCATATCTGGCCATTTAGTTCATCACCGACCTATGTTGGATCTTACAATTATACTAGGTGTGGGCTGAGGAGACATCCTCCACCACTGACGGGGGTTGTAAAGAAAGGCGAAACATGGTGCTGGCTTCGGGGAGTTAACAACCCGATTCATACTTTTTCTTGGATTTGTTTCGATTTGCCCGATGCTATACTTGAAAGGTGCTCGGGGTATTCCCTTTTCTTCATAAGAACGGGCACAGTCTTTGTTTTTGGACGTATTGTCGGCCGCTCGGTGCTTCAGTTAAGGAAGCAGAACAGGACTGCTCTCCCCTCTAGATCTTTCGCACATTCATCTCACAGAGGCAGATAAGCAGAGTCGCGTTTTTTGATTTCCATAGAGAGTTCGGCAAATGATCGAGAAGCTTGAGATGCCCATGATTGAACATCAGGATGGTGATGAAATGAAGGATGGCAGAAGAAAATTCGATGCAATAGTAATTGGTTCCGGTCAGGGCGGCACTCCTCTGTCGCTATCGCTTGCAGAGGCAGGATGGAAGGTAGCCCTTATCGAGAGAAAGGCAGTTGGAGGTACGTGCATTAACGAAGGATGTACCCCGACAAAGACCATGATAGCCAGTGCAAGAATAGCGCATCTGGTTAGGCGCGCAGGAGATTTCGGAGTTCATGCCGGGGAGTTCTCGCTTGATCTGGAAAGAGTTGTCCAACGAAAAAAGCAGGTTGTCGAGAGCTTCAGAGAAGGTAGCAAGAAAAGGATCCTCGATTCTCCAAACCTTTCATTGATAGAGGGCAGCGCACGTTTCGTCAGGGAAAGACAGCTCGAAGTCACGCTTCTGAACGGAAGGACGGAGTTCCTTGAAGCAGATACTATTGTGATAAACACCGGAACGAGACCGGCAAGGCCTGAGATAAAGGGTCGGGATAATGTGGTAGCACATGACTCGACGTCGATAATGGAACTGCACGAGCTTCCAGAACACCTGATAATAGTTGGTGGCGGCTATGTGGGTCTGGAGTTCGGGCAGATGTTCAGGCGCTTTGGAAGCAAGGTCACTATTATTCAGAGGGATAAGCAGCTGCTCTCTCGTGAAGACGAGGATATTGCCGGTATGATTTTGGAAATCATGAGGGACGAAGGTATTGAGGTCCTTTTAGATACCGAACCGCTTGAAGTCGACAGCGTAGGAGGTAACAAAATCAGCCTTACACTGCAATCTTCTGAGAAGGAGATGACGGTGGCCGGGAGCCACCTCTTGCTTGCAGTCGGCAGGTTGCCCAACACTCCTGACTTGAATCTCGAAAAGAACGGGATTGAGATCGACGAGAGAGGCTTCATAAGGGTTAACAGTAAACTGGAGACCACTTCGAAGGGCGTGTACGCGATAGGCGATGTCAAAGGCGGACCGGCCTTCACGCACATTTCCTACGACGACTTCAGGATATTGAAGCAGAATCTCTTGAACGGAGGAAACTCGACGATTGAAGAGAGGTTTGTACCGTATGTCGTATTCATAGATCCCCAGCTTGGGAGAATCGGCCTCTCCGAGAAAGAAGCTTCGAGTCAGGGACGTGACTTTCGCGTGGCAAAGCTGCCTTTTGATAGGGTGGCGCGGGCAATCGAAACGGATGAGACCAGGGGAATGATGAAGGCGCTTGTCGATTCCAAAACAGATCAGATAATTGGAGCCGCGATTCTGGGAGTGGAGGGCGGCGAGATTATGTCTGCAATTCAGATAGCAATGATGGGCGGTCTTCCTTACACTTCGCTGAGAGAAGGGGTTTTCGCACACCCGACGCTAGTGGAATCACTGAACAATCTTTTCATGACGCTGGATAGCTGAGCGGCTATGTGAATACTCGCCTGGACTCTTTCTTGAGCTTTTCGACAATGAGTGGACAGCAGATTTCGCGAATGCGCCTTAGCTCGCTACCAAATTCAGACGAATCTACAGAGGCATCGACGCATTGAAAATTTTCGATGATAGTGTACAATTAAATTGAGTATAATTATCGGCAATGCAAACAATGGAGGTTGTTTATTATGAAGAGAATTATGCTAATAGCGCTATTATTGATAACTGCAGTTGGTTTAGCACTGAAGGGGCCGATTACGGTGGCGTCGAAGATAGATACTGAAGGAGCGCTGCTCGGTCAGATGATTGTCATCGTTCTGGAAAAGAACGGTTTCGAGGTAAATGACAAGACAGAATTCGGTACGACAAGTGTCATCAGAAAGGCGATCATCGCCGGTGAGATCGATATCTACCCCGAGTACACCGGAAACGGAGGCTTCTTCTTTGATAACACAGATCCCACGGTATGGAAGAACGCGAAGTCGGGATATGAGACAGTGAAGGCCCTGGATCTGGAAAGGAACGGTCTCGTCTGGCTTACTCCCGCTCCTGCGAACAATACCTGGGCTCTGGCGATCAGAAAGGATCTTTCCGACAGTGAGGGAATAAAGACCCTCGAAGACCTTGCGTCTTACCTGAATCGCGGCGGCTTCATTAAGCTGGCCGCTTCCGAAGAGTTCCTGACGAGGCCCGACGCGATGCCCGCCTTCCAGGAGGCATATGGTTTTGAGCTTTCAAACGATCAGCTTCTTGCCTTCTCCGGCGGAAACACCGCTCAGACGATCAGAGCCGCCGCACAGAACATAGACGGGGTCAATCTCGCTATGGCATACGGTACGGACGGCGCACTCTCGGCTCTCAGACTGGTTGTTCTTGAAGACACCAAAGGCGTACAGCCCGTTTATGAACCCGCTCCGATCGTCAGAAAGGAGATACATGAAGCCTATCCGGAAATCGAGGAGCTCCTAAGACCAGTTTTCGAGGCTCTAGATCTCGAGACGCTACAGATGCTAAATGCTTCGATAGCGATAGAAGGTTTAGATGCTGGGGATGTCGCCGAACAGTTTCTTATATCGAAATCTCTGATTGACTAGAGTTATGACGCTGATTTCCAGACGAAGAGATATGATGGCCATTCTAGGAATGGCCATCATGTTGTTGTCTCTCGTGATTCCTGGATTCCTTTCAGTTAAGGAGACAAGAATCTCGGAGGCTTTACCTGTAGCTTTAGGCAGCTTTTCGAGTGCGGGCCTCTCTCTTCTGGTAGTGGCCTCATTTGCTGTCCTGTTTCTGTCCTACGCAGGATTCAGCTTCTTCATGGGCCTTTTGGGAGGGATTGCCCCCGTCTTAGGCTTTTTTCTGGCCGGAAGACATGCCGCCTCTATAGCTTCAGATGTAGGCCCCTTTGCAAGGGTCTCCCCTTCTACCGGTTTGTGGGTTCTTCTTTTGGCAGGCTATGTAGTTGTCTTCGCCGCCAGAAGAAGGCTTAAAGATAAAAAGGTTCTCTCCGCGCTTCTTGTATTGATTCCTATTGCCTCGTTTCTCATGGTGCTTGGCTCCGGCCATCTCGAGGAGCTCGCGATCATGAAGGAGTACGCAAACAGGAGCAACAGATTTCTTGAAGAGACTATCAGGCATCTCGTAATTGCAGGGGGAGCAGTTCTCGCTGGAGTGCTCATCGGAGTGCCGCTCGGGGTTGTTGCCAACAGGTCTCCAAAGATCGAAAGACCCGTGTTTGCTGTCGTGAACTTTATACAGACGATCCCAAGTATAGCTCTGTTCGGCTTGCTAATAGCTCCGCTATCCTACCTTTCACACAGTCTGCCATTTCTGAGAGAGATGGGAATAACTGGTGTGGGTTGGGCTCCGGCCATGATAGCTCTTGTCCTGTATTCGCTTCTCCCCATAGTCAGAAACACCTATTCAAGCCTGAAGGTTATTCCCACAGATACCGTGGAGGCTGCCAGGGCGATGGGAATGAGCAGAATTCAGGTTCTCGGAAAGGTCGAGATTCCGATTTCGCTGCCGGTTGTCCTTGCTGGCGTGAGAACGGCGGCCGTTCAGGCGGTGGGCAATACTACGATGGCCGCTCTCATTGGAGCAGGGGGCCTTGGTGTTTTCGTCTTTCAAGGGCTTGGTCAGGCAGCAATGGATCTAGTACTGCTAGGGGCGTTGCCTATCGTGGCTCTCGCGCTGATAGTCGATTCTCTTATGCAGTTGCTGATAGCTATTCTGACGCCCAGAGGGCTTGTTTCGGAGGGAGCCGATGATTAGATTCGAGAAAGTTACAAAAGAATACGATGAAGAGACCGTAGCTGTAAAAGATATCACGTTCGAGATTCCTTCGAGAGAACTTACAGTTCTCATCGGGCCGTCTGGATGCGGGAAGACAACGACTCTCAAGATGATAAACCGTATAATCAGACCGACTGCCGGAAGGATTCTGATAGACGGAAGCGATGTAACTGAGATGGATATTAGGCAGCTCAGGAGAGGAATAGGTTACGTTATCCAGAACGTGGGGCTGTTTCCGCATATGTCCGTGAAGGACAACATCGCGACCGTGCCGAAACTGCTGAAGTGGGAGAGATCGAAGATAGATAGAAGAATCGCTGAACTGCTTGAGCTTGTAGGGCTTGAGCCGAAATCTTATGCAAAGAAACTCCCAAAGGAACTCTCAGGCGGCGAGGCCCAGAGGGTAGGGGTTGCGAGGGCTCTTGCCGCAGATCCCCCGATAATACTGATGGATGAGCCCTTCGGAGCGGTGGATCCATTAACTAGGGTGAGGCTCCAGGACGAGTTTGCCAGAATTCAGGAGGAACTTCACAAGACGATCGTCTTCGTGACTCACGATATAGACGAGGCGATAAGACTGGCAGATAAAATAGCCGTTATGAAAGGGGGAAGGATTCTACAGTTCGATACTCCCGAAGAGATTCTCGCAAGGCCGGTAGAGAAGTTCGTGCATGATTTTATGGGCTCCGACAGGGCTCTGAAGAGGCTCTCGAGAATTCCCGTTCTTGAGTATATAGAGAAAAGCGAAACGATAGACGTTAACGGCGGCTGGGAGCAGCTGGGTGTCACAAAAGAGGAATTCGTCTGGGCACTGGACGAGAAGAAGAAACTCATCGGATGGGTAGATGTTTCTCATTCCAGCAGGGAGCTTCCTCTCAGAGAAGCTCTGACTGAGATGCTGGAGGAAGAGATTTTGAGCCCCGACAGCTCAGTAAAAGAGGCGCTTTCTAGAATGCTTGAAAGCGGAACTATGGCTCTGCCGGTCGTTGAGAGATCTGGCCGTTTTCTTGGCCAGATAAGTTTATCCAGAATTCAGGAGTTGACCAAGAGTGACAGAGAAGAAGAGTAGAGTCATTTCCTGGATAGTTCTTGGGATATTTCTTCTGGCGTTCATTCTGATCATATCCAACATGGCTCTCTGGGAGAGCTTTCTAAGATGGCTCTTTCCCGGAGAGAAGCAGGTTCTTCATCCAAGAAGGACTTTGTTGGAGCTAGTGGCCGAACATCTCTGGATGGTCATCGTCTCAAGCGGACTTGCCACGATTATCGGCATCTCGGTAGGAGTGCTGGTAACACGTCCGATGGGTAGGCAGTACTTGCCTCTCGTTTCCAATCTTAGCTCTCTCGGACAGACCTTCCCTCCCGTTGCGGTGCTCGCCCTTGCGGTTCCTCTTCTCGGATTCGGGTTCAAGCCTACGGTTGCGGCTCTGCTCCTGTATGGACTTCTACCTATCTTAAGGAACACGATAACCGGCATCGAGAATATCCCCTCCGAAGTGCGTGAAGCTGCATACGGAATGGGGATGTCTTCCTGGCAGGTTCTCTTCAAGATCGAGCTTCCTCTCGCGCTAAAGGTTATTATGTCGGGAATTCGGATATCTGTTGTTATCAATATCGGGACGGCGACTGTGGGGGCAACCATTGGGGCCGGTGGCCTCGGGTCGCCTATCATTGCGGGGCTTGTCGCGGAGAACCCCGCCTTTGTTCTTGAAGGAGCCATTCCGGCGGCACTTCTTGCATTTTCGGCCGATGCGTTACTCGGAAATATAGAGAAAACGATTTCTACGGCGTAGGGTTTGCTTTTTGAATCAGGTATCCTGTTCGGCGTTCAGCTGTCGGCTTTCCGTAGAGAGCTCCTCCGAGTTATCCTGTTCATGCCCTTGCCTCTTGCCAACAAGAAGATCTCCCATCGCCCTCAGGTCGTTTCCCGAAGGATTCTGGAATATCCTCAAGTCGAAGTGGGGCAATGTGGCAAAGATGTGATCAAAAATGTCGGACTGCAGAGATTCGTAGTTAACCCATGATGTGTCCCTGCTAAAGGCGTATATCTCCAGAGGGAGGCCGGTATCGGTCGGTTGCAACTGTCTGACCATCATGATAAGGTCTTTGTTCGTCCCGGGATGATTCCTGAGGTAAGCGGTCAGGTATGCCCTGAAAGTCCCGATGTTCGTCATCCTTCTGCCGTTTACCGGTTCGGTTACGTCTACTTCGTTCCTTCTGTTGAACTCCTCGATCTCTTTCTTTCTGCTTTCGAGATAAGGTCTTAGAATCTGGATCTTGTACAGCCGATCATAAAGTTCGTCATCTAGAAAGCGGACGGAAGAGGTGTCAATGAAGACGGATCTCTTGATTCGCCTTCCGCCGGCCTGAAACATCCCCTTCCAGTTCTTGAAAGATTCGGAAATTATAGCGTAAGAAGGGACTGTAGTTATCGTCTTGTCCCAGTTCTGAATTCTTATCGTCGTAAGGGTAATGTCGATCACATCGCCATCGGCCTGGTATCTCGGAACCTCTATCCAGTCCCCGATGCTCACAAGGTTGTTCTTAGAAATCTGGATGCTGGCGACCAGTCCCAGCAGCGAATCTCTGAACACTACCAGAAGAACGGCCGTCATTGCTCCGATCCCACTCAGAATACCCCATGGAGAGATTCCGGTCAGTACGGATACCGCAATGACACCGGCTATGATATACACCATTAGTTTCACCACGGTCATATAGCTCTTTATCGGCGTATCTCTGGAGGTTTCGAGAGACTGGTAGGCGCTTGTGAAGACGTCGAGGAAGGCGTCAATGACGACAGCCGCAATGAATATCAGATACGTTGTAACCAGCCGGTAGATCACGTCACTTATCGAGGGGAATGCAGGAGCGAATAGAGCGATTACTATGGCAGGTATCATAAGGGCAATCTTGTTGAGCAGTTTGTGCTTGACAAGAAGATCGTCCCACTTGAATGCAGACCTCCTCACTATAAGCTCTATAGGCTTTATTAGAACCTTCTCGAAGATGAGCTTGGAGAGAAAGGCCACCGCAAACATGATTATCCCGACCGCGATGTTGGCCAGAACTATGTCGAAAGTCTCATTAATTCCCAGTGCTGAAAACCACCCGGCAAAGATGTCTACCACTTGATCGCCTCCAGAGACAATAATAACATCACCGGCATATAAGGGCTACTTGTACTACGGTTTCTAAAATCTGACCGGATGGACGAGTCAATGGAAATTTAGTTACAGATTCACCGGAACAGAGGGTTACAGAGATCGCCACAATGTCGTAAAATAGTATATTGGAGGTGAGTGAGTTGAAATGTCCCGAATGCTACTCTAGTGATAACAGGGCGACGCCGCTAAAGAACCCCGAAGATTGCCTGACGAACCATGTTCAATATATCTGCTCCACTTGTGGCAGGGCGATTTGCATGGAGGACGATGAACGGGAAAGACACGGTCCCGGATCCTCCCTCAGTTCTTTCAATGACGCAATGCTTTACCTCCGGGCAGCCGAAGCGCTATTCAATGGACCTTGCGGCATCTACGAACTCACAGATGGAGCGAAGGTCTTCTACAAGATTTTCAAGGACAAAGACGGGCTGATGAACTACCTGATGGAGAACCCTGAGAAGAGATGCCCTCTGGGAGAAGCGCTTCACGAAACAGAGGAATTCAGGCCGGTGGTTGAAGGGCAGATCCGGAAACTTGATAAGGACGAGGTCGAAGAGTATTTGAGAGAGAGAGAAGTTGATGACTAGCTTTGAGACAATCTTTCTTCTCGTTGTCTATGTAATCGCTTTCTTCGAGCTCTTTTTGTTGTCCCTCAACTATAGAAATGCGAAGCTTTCTAAGGTCTCACTTCCAGATAACTTGCGAGATGTCTTCAACGAAGATCTCATCGAAAAGTCTGTGGAATATACGAGAGCCAAGGGAATTATTACTATGGTCTCTTTTGTCGTGAATCTTATAGCACTGAGTATGGGGATCTTCTGGGTATTCAGGGCAATCGAATCTTTTTCGACGAAATTGGCGGAGGGTTTTGCGATTCGCGGCCTCATCTTTTTCACCTTGATCGCCGCGATTTCCTTCGCAATCTCTCTCCCCTTTTCGATTTACTCGACATTCGTTTTGGAGAACAGATATGGCTTCAATCGGACGACACCAAAAACGTTTATTGTAGATAAATTGAAAGGGCTGCTTCTGGTTGCGGCAATCGGAATTCCGCTCATGTATCTTGCGCTTCTCGCTATCGACTCGTTCACGTACTGGTGGGTCTACTTGCTTATCGGAGTAATTGCATTTGAGTTGCTCACCCAGCTGATCTTCCCTACAATCATTCTTCCTCTCTTCTACAAGCTGAAGCCTCTAGAAGATGAGGACCTTATGAAAAGGATTGGAGCGATTGCCGAGAGATCTGGTTTCGCCGTCAAGTCGATCCTCGTTATGGATGCATCGAGAAAAACCGGCCACACGAATGCCTTTTTCACGGGCATCGGAAGGGCAAAGAGAATTGTTCTGTACGACAGCCTCCTCGAGAAGCATTCTCCTGAAGAGATAGAGGCGATCTTCGCCCATGAGGCCGGTCACTTCAAGCGTAAACACATACTCAAGGGGATGTTCTTATCTAACGCGGTTACGGTTTTCGCCGTATTTCTTCTATGGCTGATCGTCGAAAGCGACACCGTTACCGGTATCTTCGGAATCTCAGAGAAATACACGATTCTGCTTTATGCGGGGATCTTCCTGTCTTCTATCTTCACGGTCCTTGGCTGGATAGACTCGTTCATAAGCAGGAAGTGGGAATTTGAGGCCGGCAGGTATGCGGCGCAGATTACCGGTAATCCACAACCGATGATAAGAGCTTTGAAGAACCTATCTGTATCTAATTTGTCTAACCTCAGCCCGCATCCTTTGTATGCAGCACTATATTACTCGCATCCGCCATCTTGGGAGCGAATTGAAAAGCTGAACGGAATAGTCTCTAATATAGATGAAAGAAAGAGTAGGGGGTGAGAACTTGAAACTGAAGTTCATTAACGGTATTACGCCCGTGAACAGGCTTGAATGGATCGAAGAGTACCTGGATCTTCCATTCGAACTCTTCTGCAAGCATGATGAGTTGACCGGCTTCATCACGAGCGGAAACAAGATCAGGAAGCTCGAGTATCTTCTAAAAGATGCTCTGGAAAAGAAAGCAGATACGGTTTTCACCTGCGGGGGCATTCAGTCGAATCACTGCAGGGCGACTGCGATGGCGGCGAGATCGCTTGGAATGCAGCCGGTTCTCTTCCTCAGGGGAAGGCCGATGGAGATTCCTCAAGGGAACGTCCTTCTAGATACCATGGTGGGAAGTGACATCCATTATGTGACCAAGGAGGAGTACTCGAGAATAGATGAGATCTTCGCCACAAAAAAGGAAGAATACGAGAAAAAGGGCAGGAGAGTCTACCTGATCCCCGAGGGCGGCTCAAACGCGCTTGGCGCAAGGGGATATGTGGATGCCGTCAAAGAGCTCTCGGGCCAGATAAATCTCGATCATGTTGAAGCCGTCTTCACAGCGGTCGGCAGCGCTGGAACCTATGCGGGAATTCTGGCTGGACTCAGGACGCTAGGTTATAACACCCGAGTCATAGGGATTAACGTAACGAAGGATCCTTCCACGCTCTTCGTGGAAAAGACAAAGAGACTGATCGGGGAAATGAAGGAGTACGGAATAGATGTATCGATAGACGACGGAGAGATCGAGATAGTCGACGACTTCTCGGGACCCGCTTATGCCGTGCCTTCGGAAGAGGATACAGAGCTTATCAAGAGTCTTGCGAGGGAGCGAGCCTTCTTCCTTGACCCCGTCTATACGGCAAAGGCCTTCAGAGGAATGCTTCAGATCTCAAAGGAAAGATTCGCGGGAAAGAGAGTCGTTTTTATTCACACTGGCGGGCTGTTCAAGCTGTTCGACAATCCGGCTGCTTACATAGAGTAAAGCCCTGCACCTCAGGGCTTTATATTTTGTTCAGGTCGTTCAGCCTTGCCAGAAACTTGTCGACGTTCTCCCTGAATCTCTTTATTTTGATCTCCGATGCTTTCAGGTATTCGAGGCCGGCCGTCGTAATCTTGTAGTTCTTCTTTGCCGGGCCTGTGTTCTCTGTGTCCCATTCGGAGGTTATAAGCCCCATCTCTTCTAGACTGCTCAGCACACGATAAAGACTTCCCATCTGACCGACACCGAAGATCGGGATCTCGAAGTCGTTGATCCTGGAGGAAAGCTCATAACCATGAGCGGGTTTTTCGGCGATAAGAAGAAGCAGATACAGCTCGATCCATGACCTGCCCATTCCCATCCGTCTTCCCCTCATATTTCTCATGATAGTCTCCGCTATAGTTTCCTAGTGTTCGTGGAACTTTCCGCGGTCTTCGGGCTCGTATTCAACACTGGAAAGTTCGCCTTCAATGTAGGTTCTTACTAGCTCTTCGACGGTCCCACTGGCACCGGTAATGGCATGTACGCCCAGAGTTTCGAAGAACTGTCTTGCCCGGCCGCCCATTCCTCTTGTTATTATCACATCGGCGCCTTTACTCTTCACGTAACCTGGAATCTCGCCCGGCTCGTGCTGTTCAAAAGGGTTTGTTTCGATTTCGTGAGAGACAATCTCGTTGTTCTCAACAGTTACGAATGCAAAGAACGGAGAATGACCGAAATGCTCCGAAATCCTGGATTTGAGACCGTTATTATCAATTGTTGGAATAGCGATTTTCACGAAACTACCTCCTTACCTATATTCATATAACATATATTATAGCATCTGAATTACACTAGACTCTGACCTCATTGGCATCTATGACCTGTTGTCACTCTTTCGCGAGGGAGAATTTTGTTCAGTGGTTTTGAAAGCAAATGAGAATCAATTCTGGCTTTGAAATCACGATTTGCTGATTGGTGGTGAAGCGCAAAGGTTGTTGAGGGAGGTATGAAACTGCCGCCTTCCGTTTGAACAGTTGCGAGAGAGTTAGCACAGAGGAGGTGCGGCATGAAAAAGGCTCTGGCTATTCTCGTGATTGCGGCATTGTGTGTTACGGTGCTTGCGAATGGATTGCTGGTTATTACTTTGAAGGACGGTTCAATCTACGAATTCTATCTCGATGAAATCGAGAGTCTGGTATACGTTGCAGACGATGAACTGCCCCTGGAATCTGAGTATATGGGCCTCAACAAAGTCTGTTTCGTTCCCGGTGAAGAGATCAATCTCTATTTCTTCGGAACTTCGGGACTCGGGTCTTACGCCTGGATCGGAATCATTCCCTCGGATATTCCACATGGAAGCGAGTCCAAAAACGATCTGCATGACATTCAGTATTCTTACGTCGGTGGCATGACAGATGGTTTGAAAATATTCACCGCTCCCTGGGATGCTGGATTCTACGACTTCAGATTGAATGATTCCGACAATGGTGGCATCGAGATCGACTTCCTAACCTTCGAGGTCAGGGAGTAGCCTGCAGAGCCAATTTTCATTGTCTGAAAGTTGCCGTGGGCGTCGTTCTGCTCTTGAAAGGTTATCCCAACTGTGATAGAATCTTCGAGTACGGGGCGTAGCGCAGTTGGAAGCGTGTCTGCATGGGGCGCAGAAGGTCGCTGGTTCAAGTCCAGTCGCCCCGACCACCTGTTAGCACCGCGATGATAGCGGAGAGCACCATTATAAGGGAAAGACGCGACTTAGGTCGCGCTTTTTCTTTTCTTGAATGTATTGCTACTCCTTCCAGAAGTAAGGCGGCCAGTCAACATAGTAAGGATTGCAAACAGAACATGGAGTATAACCTCCACGAAGCGCGTCAGATAATCTTATTTCATGGTGCTACCCTTTGGGTAGGGTAATTAATTCACTGTCCTTGCGATACGGAAACCGAGGCCGCTGTACGTGTAACCCGGCGGGTATAAGTAGAAGCGAAACGCTACCCGCGTGAACTTCGCATCGCTTTGCCAGCAGCCGCCACGTACCATTGGGAAAGAACCACTGTTATTATACGGATTCGTCTGTGCAGAACTGGAGTAATTTCCATACATATCGGAACACCACTCCCATACGTTACCAGACATATCGTAGATCCCCAGCTCGTTAGAAGCCTTCCAACCAACTTCTTGTGTCATTCCTCCAGAATTAGGGTCATACCAGGCCACATCATCCACGCTGTTACTCCCAGCATACTTATACCCTTTACTCTTGTTTCCTCCCCTCGCTGCGTATTCCCACTCTGCTTCCGTCGGCAATCTGTATCCGACCACCTCCGACGGATCGGTTGTTATACTTCCATCTTCGTCCAGCAGATTTCCCTCATCGTCATACGCTCTTGGAAGATTCTCTTTCTCACTAAGCCAGTTGCAGTAAGCTATGGCGTCCCACCAGCTGACGTTTATTACAGGTCTTTGTTCCCTTTCCCAATTTTTATCGTCTGGACTGCTTTTACCTGTGGCTTCACAGAAATCATCGTATTCTTCGAATGATGTCTCATACTTTCCTATGTAGAAGTCGTACGTGAAGGTTACTTTGTGTGCAGGTGTTTCAAACAGTTCTCCATCGCCCCAAGTATCTCCCATCGTGAAACTGCCTTTTTCTACAAGAACAAGCTCTCCGGGAGGAATAGTGGAGATGTGATCGATGTATTCCTCTGAAAAATCTGGGATCAGTTCATAAGAGCCATCACCCGTTAATGTTATTTGCTTAACACTTAAAGGTTCATAGCGCGATAGATCGGTCGCCTTCATCTCTACACGGTGATCCGGACCGATCAAGACCACAGACTCGTTCGTCTTTGTGATGTTCCCATCTATAGTCACTTCAACATTCTCTGGAAAGTCAAAACTAACATTGAATAGCCGGAATATCTTTCCTTCAACGAAGTTCGCCTGGAGATAAATGGTTTCATTAGCTTCGAGCGTGAAGACGTTCTGAAGAATCCTGCCGCCGGATTCCGCTTTTACCGTTAACTTTCCTAGAGGAAAATTCGTGAGTTTTATATCTGTCTCTCCATAGCTGACTCCGTTTATGGATACCTTCGCCGAAGGGAAAGGGACGCTGTATATGTTTATGGTACCTGTCTTCTGCCCCAGAGAAACCTTCTGTTCCGTAGAAATGTCTTCTTGAATGACCTTAGATTGAGTCAATTCAACATTCACAGATGTCGATCTGCCAGACTGAACAGTTACGAAAACGCTTTCGTCTTCATAGCCTTCCTTCTGAGCGGTAAGTCTGTATGTTCCTGGTGTGAGTGAAAGTATAAGCTGTCCTCCCGAAACCGTTCCTAGGTGGACACCATACACGAGGATCTTTACTCCATCTGAAGAGTTTATCGCAACATATCCGGGAGTTCCCGTACAGAGCAACACAGTGAAACTTGCCACCAGCAGTAGCAGCAACAGGATCTTTCTCATATGCTCACCCCTTTTTGTAAATCATTATGTGTCATAAGCTACCTCTACAATTGAGGCCTCACACTCGGAGTAAGCTCGTGAAATCTTAGGCAACATACGGCAAGCTGTGAAATGCTCTCATACGATCAATATACCACTTGTTACATTGGCATCAAAATTAGAAAGGAATGCTCTGAGATTATCGCGTTTTGTGCGAACGCGGTTTTTGCCAATATGATTATACGTATTTCGATAGAAAACGCAAATTCATCAACGTCACATCGTTGACGAATCAAATATCATGGATGAGATCAAAATAGCCTTAATGATTTCTGTTTGCTTCATCTCTTGTGATAACATTCAAGTGAACCAAGTTGCATTTTTTGATTAGTCCAGTGAGACCACCACTAATTTTTTGGAGGCTTTTCTCGCGAAGTCGCACGTAGCTCACCACGATTGTTGGAGGCACTTAAACAGATTGAGGACTTCCTTTAGTGTTATGCTCGCGGCGGGAAGTAACCGATCTCGTTTCACCGAACAAATTCTGAAAAATGAACAAACGACAAGAGGTGGACTAACAGATGAATGAATTTCACCAGAATCCTTTTCAAATACTTGACCCGGGAATCCGATGGGCACCGTCGCAGGAAGATTTAGAGGAAAAAGCCTACGAGCAACTAATTCCGCCTTTGGTCTATAAGATCAGGCAGGCGGTAAAAGAATGGCGTGATAGCGATTATTCGGGAGCTTCCGACACCACAAAAGCCTTGTTGCAATTCTGGTTTAAACCCGATGGGCATAAGAAAAACGAACATGTATTTCAATACTATTTTGCCCAGCGGGAAGCCATTGAGTCAATTATTTACCTGTATGAAGTAGCAAAAGCCAGAGACAAATCTGACCTGATGCGGTTCGACTCATCGGGTAGAGTAAGCACAGGTATGTTTCCTGAAACCTGGCCTCGATATGTGATTAAAATGGCAACGGGCTCGGGAAAAACCAAGGTGTTGAGCCTTGCCTTGGTCTGGTCTTATTTCCATAAGCTTTACGAAGCCGAATCCGATCTTTCCCGAAATTTTCTCATCATCGCCCCGAACATCATCGTATTAAATCGCCTGCTTAAAGATTTCAATGACTTCAAAATTTTTAGAGAAGATCCGCTTATACCTGAAAACGATTATTTCGACCGAGACTGGCAGAACGATTTTCACCTGACCCTGCACATTCAGGATGAATTGAAACCGATTACCGAAGAAGGCAACTTGTTTTTGACCAACATTCACCGTGTGTATCTGAATAAAGACAGGGAACCTTCACTGGAAGAGGAATTTTTAGGCAAAAAGCCATTGCCCGACGCGGACACGTCCAAAGGCATGGATTTGGGAAAAGTGCTGCGCAGCAGTAAAATCAAAGACCTGGTGGTGATGAATGACGAGGCGCATCATATTCACGATGAAAACATGCAGTGGTTTAAGAGCATCGAAGACATCAACAATCATTTGAAATTGAAACAGGAAAGGAGCATCTCCCTGCAAATTGACGACACAGCCACTCCCAAACACAGCAATGGCGCTATTTTTGTGCAAACCGTGTGCGATTATCCGTTAGTGGAAGCCATCAAACAGAATATTGTTAAATCGCCTGTTTTGCCGGATGAAGCGTCGCGGGCAAAGTTGCATGAAAAGACGTCATTCCAGTTTGTGGAGCGTTATAAAGACTATATCCATCTTGGTTACATCGAGTGGAAAAAACAGTTTGAAGAACTGAAAAGTGCTAAAACGCCCATCCTGTTTGTGATGACGCTAGACACAAAAGAAGCCAATCAGACCAAAGATTATCTCGAAGCCAATTATCCTGAATTCAAGGATTCCGTTTTGCTCATCCATACCAAAAAGAGTGGTGAAATATCGGAAAGTGCGGCATCCAAACGGGACAAGGAGGAACTGGAACAACTGCGCAAAGCAGCGGACGCCGTGGATGAGGACACGTCGCCTTACAAAGCCGTGGTTTCGGTGATGATGCTGCGGGAAGGCTGGGACGTGCGTAATGTGACGACCATTGTCGGTTTGCGCCCTTATGGTTCGCCCGCTAAAATTCTGCCCGAACAGACCCTGGGCAGAGGTTTACGAAAGATGTTTGGCATGGATGTAAAAGAGGAACTTGTTGTAGTTGGCACTCCTGCCTTTATCGAATTTGTTGAATCCATCAAGACCGAAGGCGTGGAATTCAGTTACCGCGCTATGGGTGAGGCGAGCAGATCTAGAAACCCGATTATTGTGGAAATTGACAAAGACAATGACAAGAAGGATCTTGATAAACTGGATATCCCCATGCCCGTGCTGTCGCCCCGCATCTACAGGGATTATAAGAATTTGGAGGACATTCAAGTTGATGCTATGAATATCAAACCGATTGCCCTGAAACAGTTTAGCGAAAGTGAATTAAAAGAAATCATCTTTACAGATATTGACGGTGATTTCTCTCATAAAATAGAGTTTAAGGATACTCTGCCTGACTGGCGGCATGTGGTTGGATTTTTCACGCAAGCCATCCTAAAGGAAAGTCGTCTAGTGAGCGGGTTCAACATTCTCTATCCCAAAGTGGAACAGTTTATTCGCTACAAGTTGTTCGATAGATCCGCAAACCTTGAAGCCGCGAATATCTTGCGGAACCTTTCCGAAGTGGAAGCAAAGCAGACAATCTACGGCGCTTTCAAGAAGGCGATAGACGATTTGACCATAAAAGACATGGGTTCTGCGCAAATAAGAAACTATATTTCCCTGCGTAAAGCCAAACCGCTCGTGGCGGACAATCAGCCCTATCTGGTGCCGCAGAAGAGCGTATTTAATAAAATCATTGGTGACAGTCAGTTTGAACTGGAATTTGCCGCGTTTCTGGAAAATTGCTCGGATATCATTTCTTTTGCCAAAAATTATCAGTCGTTGGGATTTAAAATCGAATACCAGGGCGAAGACGGCAATATTCATGAGTTTTTCCCCGATTTCCTGATTAAGAAAAGCGAAAGCGAAATTTTCATCGCCGAAACCAAGGGAAGGGAAGATCTGGATGACGTACGTAAAATCAAGCGCTTGCAGATTTGGTGTAAAGATGTCAACGACGCGCAGAATGAAAATCGATATGTTCCGTTGTACATAAAGCAAGAGGTATGGGAAAAGCATCAAAGAGATCTAAGAACATTTGGGAATATTGCTCAATTATTCGGGATATGAAGGGAATAACCTTTGTGAACGTTGCGCCTGCTTTGTGCTCTCTGCTGTCTAGGATTTGACCTTAGAGAGCATCAAGGGTATGTGAACAACGTAAAGAAAAGAGGGCAAAAACATGACAGAATTGAATATGACTGAATCTGAAAAACACGAAATCATTGAATTGGTAAAACAGGGCAAACCCCTGCCCAAGGAATACATTTACAAACTCTACGCCGACGATGAGGACTTTTTCCTGTTCTGGAACGGGCGCAATGAAACCGTGACCAACGCAGTTCTGCCCTTTCATTCCATCGAACATATTGACGAACCTCGCAAGGAAGTTGAACCGCAGCAGGCGACCCTGTTTGACACCACGGGCAGGCAGCTCAAGGGCTGGACCAACAAACTCATCTGGGGCGACAACAAACTGATTCTTTCTTCTCTGGTGAACGGCCCCATGCGGGAAGAGATTGAAAAACAGGGCGGTCTGAAACTGATTTACATCGACCCGCCCTTTGCCGTCGGCGCGGACTTTTCTTACAACATCACCGTGAACGACGAGGATGTGACCAAACAACAGTCCATTATCGAAGAGATCGCCTACCGCGACACCTGGGGACGCGGTATTTCATCCTACCTTTCCATGATGTATGAACGGCTGAAACTGATGCACCAACTGCTGGCAGAGGACGGGAGTATTTATGTGCATTGTGATTGGAGGCTCACACATTTTTTGAAATTAATATTAGATGATTTATTTGGCATAACATCTTACAAAAATGATTTGAGATGGAAAAGACAACCACCGAGGGGTGCCAAAGCAATTGCAAGTCAATTTGCACGGTCATCAGATTCAATTCTATTTTATACAAAAGATGATAATTATATTTGGAATCCACAATTTAAAGAATATGATAAAAAATATATTGATTCAAAGTTTAAACCAGACGAATCAGGAAGGTTATTCAGAATAGATACAATTGGCACTTATTCAGAAAAATCGATTGAAGAATTTCGGAAAAAAGGTCTCATTTATGATTATCCATCAGGAAAAATTGGTTTGATAAGATATCTTGACGAAGCAAAAGGAGAGCCTATATCTGATGTATGGTTAGACATAAATGAAGTGAACTCTCAAGCATTAGAAAGGTTAGACTACCCCACCCAAAAGCCCGAAGCCCTTTTGGAGCGCATCATCAAAGCAAGCAGTAACGAGGGCGATCTGGTTGCCGATTTTTTCTGCGGCAGCGGCACCACCGCGGCGGTGGCGGAAAAGTTAGGCAGAAAGTGGGTCGCCTGCGATTTGGGCAGATTTGCCGTTCACACCACCCGCAAGCGCATGATTCAAGTGCAGCGGGAATTGAAAAAAGACGGCAAGCCCTACCGCGCCTTTGAGGTTTTAAATCTTGGCAAATACGAACGGCAGTTCTTCATGGGAATGTATAATGCAAAAAACATAGGGGCGATTCATGAATCGCCCCTACAGGATGCCAAATACGAAAAATACATCAATCTGATTTTGGAAGGTTATTCCGCCCAGGGGGTGCAGGGGCACAAATACCTGCACGGCAAAAAAGCGGGGCGCTTTGTGCATGTGGGACCGCTTTCCGTGCCCGTCACCAAAACGCTGGTGGAAGAGGTTTTTGAAGAGTGCCGCCAGAATCAGATTACCCAAGTCGATATTCTAGGCTTTGAGTTTGAGATGGGTCTGGTGCCCTATATCAAAGACGAATTAAGGCAAAAGGGCGTGGACATCCGCCTGCGCTACATCCCCAGAGAAGCCTTTGACAAACGGGCTGTGGAAAAAGGACAGGTAAAGTTTTACGACGTGGCTTATGTGCAGGCCAAGCCGCATATTAAAGGCAAAACCGTTCAAATCGAACTGACCAATTTCACCACCTATTACACGCAGGATGATCTGGAAGAGCTGGAAAAGACGCTTAAAAAGGGCAGATCCAAAGTGGTAATCGAAAACGGGCAGATCACAAAACTTACCAAAGACCAAAACGGCATTTTACAACGGGAAGTTCTCACTAAAAACTGGGTGGATTGGATCGATTACTGGTCAGTGGATTTTGATTACGAGGATAAAAAAGAAATCATTCAGATTAAGGAAGACGGCGAGGTAAGCGAAGTCTGGACAGGCAACTATATTTTTGAAAATATATGGCAGTCGTTCCGTACAAAGAAGAATCAGAAGATTGAACTCGTTACCACACCGCATACTTACGAAAAAAACGGTAAATACAAAGCTATGGTAAAAGTAGTGGATATTCTGGGTGTGGATACCTCACACGTAGTAGAAATAGAGATAAAATAAGAACGGTATAACAAATCGCTCACCTGACCGCAGGTTTGCTGCGCTGCATGGTGGCCGGAGAGCTCGGTGTTTGCATTTCAAAAAACGCAAATTTTCGACCGCGCTTCGTTCTGCAAATGAAGAATGACCCTCCCAACGCGGGAGGGTCATCTTCGGGAAAAGGAGGTGTTAAAAGCGAAACTCAAATCCTATAAGCAGGTCAAAATAGCGTTTGAAATCGAACAGGTATTGCCACTTCTTAGCAATTCCTATATGAAAACACACAGGCGGCTTCACTTCGATTGCTGCCGTCGCTATGAAGTCAGCAGCGTCTAGTGCAATGTTGAGGGAGAACCAGTCTTTCTCATACACAGGGTACACCTCGTAGGTGAAGTCTTTCCCTTGAAAGTCGGGAAGCGTTAGGCGAATCCCTGAAACGTTCTTCATCTCTTGTTTATAAACATCTCCAGTGCCGCCTCTACTATGTCACCCAGGGAGGCTTTGTCCTGATCTGTGAGTGAGTATTCGTCGATAGCCGCTAGGTTCTCCAGCAGTCTTATCGCTGCCTCTTTCATCTCCGCGTTCATTTCTGTAACGTCCTTGCCTTCGTTCTTCATCTTCGTTTTGATTCCCTTATACTGCTGCTCTATTGAAGAGACGGCAATGACCGCGTATCTCATTATCTTGTCTGTTGGAGACATCGTTTCTGGATCTTTGTCGAACCTCTTCAAGATCGCTTCTGCTGCTTTTACGGAAACCGTTACTCCTCCAACCAAAAGATCAGTGATTGCTCCGTTCTTCTTCAAAGCAATTACGACCACCGTTGCAGAAGCGAGGATTATTGCACCGTACACTATCAAAGAAATTGCGTCCATGTTCACTCTCCCCAGTCTGGTAGACTGCGCATAACGTTCCTACACTTATCTTCGTACATAGGGTCTGTGGCGTAACCGCAGTTACGAAGTGCCTCGAAGTAAAGTGCAGGGTGATCTCTAATGTTTTCGGGGACTCCATTTTTAACATTAGCGTAAAGTTCGCTGGATTCTTGAAAGCCAAAGAAGTTGCTCTTGAAAGAATTGGGGGAATACCCGGAGTTTTCCTATGACTAATCATGTAAATCAATCCAGGAAAGTGACCTCCATACTTTGGAGATTCTCGTATTATCGACCGGTGAATTGGTCGTCTTTCGTGAAAATAGTTGTCAGGTGTTTCTTGCGAAGCGTACAAGAGTGTTGTGGAGGCAAGTCCGAAAGAGGCATACGATCCATCAGCTAGTAACGAGAGCGGGTCTTCTTATTTAACGGGCGAACGCAATCCTATGCCATTCAGCAGGCGGGAACCTGACGTCAATCTTTCTGCCGTTTCAGTATCTCCTGGATGAACTCAGCCTTGCCTTTTGTATAAGCTTCTCTGTTGTCTCTGAATTCTTCGGCGAGCTCCTTCTTGAGCTCAGCGTATTGTTGTACGGCCTCTGGGTTTTCGCGCAAATAGTTCCTGAAAAAGATGTGCTCTTTCCAAAACTTGCTTCCAAAAACGACCATGTGTACGTGGTAGTAAATTTCACTGCCGGATCTTTCAAGGTATCTTCTTTCTGGCATTGAATCCTCGTGCTCGGGGCTGTAAAGATAGCCCGTTCTTTCAATGGATGGCACGCAGGAGTCGGCTTGTTCAAGAGATGATACGCCAATCATAATGTCGATTACCGGTTTTGCCTGAAGCCCCGGGACGGCCGTGCTTCCTATATGTTCTATCGTCTTCTGTAGCTCATTTAGTGAGGAAGAAATCCGCTCGGCTTCCTCCTTGAACAATCTAGGCCAAGCAGCACTGTATTCTTCTACTATTACCGGCTTTCCTCTCATTCAGATCGCCTCTCCAAATGAATTAGCTGGAAGTGTCTTACAAAGCGTTATGCGTTATGATTTCGGGGAAGATCGATTCGAGAATGCTAACCTTCTCCGGAACTTCAGAGATTCCCCAGGGGATGTTCTCCCACGAGCTTGCCTGAAGCTTTCCAAGTCTCCAAAGCCTGGTGGCCGAAAGCCTCCCTGTCAAAAGCGGAACGAGGTCCGAAATCGCTATCTGGAAATCCTCTGTTGCTTCAGTTATCTCTGCTTTTCCGTTTCCTACCAGGATTTTACAGTTATTCTGGGAGAGTAGTTCGTCTTTTACCTTCAAAACAACGTTTCCGCGAACGGACCTATCCATGAGCTTCGAAATGACTGGAAGCGGATGAAGGATTCTTACCATTCTTGATGAGGCATCTATCATCTTGAGCTCTTTTCCAGCCTGCCATCTCGAATGGAAGAAGAGTTCTATTGGAAAATCTGGCGGCATTCTCCTCATTTCGAAAGTTGCAATCTGATCCCTATGATTTAGTATGAATCTCTTCAGCGCGAATAATCCTGCAAGATCGAGGAAGGAGAAGCTCTCTATAAGCATCTTTCTCTCCTTCTTACTGTAGACCATCATTCCGTGAGGTGAGCCTTTGTCGTCGATGGCTACGACTCCAAACAGCTCCTTCTTGTGGAATATCTCCTGACTGCAAGCGGCAATTTCCAGCGCCTCGGTGTAGCGAGAGGTTTCCCAAAGGACTTTCCGGGCCTCTTCAATCAACGTTTTCATCTCTTCATTGTTTAGTAGCTTACCGGAAACTAGTTTGAGATTGTCGTCTTCCAGTTCATCTGAAAGAAGAGAGAAATCGAAGGTTAGTTCAAGGCTCTCGAAGCCAAGCCCGAACCCCAGCCTTACGTAGAAGTCATGCTTGAAAGGATCGAGCATAATAATATTTACTCCGCTTTTCAGAGTCTCCTGTATATCCCTCAAGAGGATTGCTTTTGTTATACCCCTTCTGCGATATTCGGGCAGTGTGGCAACCGCCTCGACGTACCTGCATTCAAAAGGTTTGGTGCGGATTTTCGCGAGATACTTGTAGCTTATGTATGCAGCAACCAACTTCTCTTCGTCGAATGCACCCCAGACATACTCCCATAGGGAAGGATCTGAGAAGAAGAACTCGCTCTCTTCCGGTTCGAAGTATTCGAATGACATCAGGAAGATCTCGATTATCCTATCCTTGTATGAGCTGTCGATTCTCCTTATCTCCATCAAGCACCTCTTTCTCCAACAATGATACCAGATCATCATTCCATGCCCTCACTGGTATTTGCCATACTGCTGGCTTCCCGCATGAGAATTGGAACCAAGAGATTATCTTACCTTTGTAAACCGTTACCTTGGAATACATATGATTTTATCCATAAGATGAGGAACCTCTTTCAGAATCCTTGAGAATACTGATGAAATCCCGATACGACCTTAGCTTGCTGAGCTTTCCGAGCTAGAGGACGAGATTTTCAGTTAATACTGGCGCGAGGGTATTCAAAAGACACACAGTATGTAGGTTATAAGGATATAATATATATATGAGTGAATTGTTAAGGAAGCTATTAGTGTCTTGACCAACAAAACATTCATGCAAAGATAATACAGCTCGACAATTGCCTGATGGCAATATCGGAGGGGATCTTATGAATGTAGTTAAGATTATCGGAATTGTAATCATCGTGGCCGGCGTCCTGGGCTTAGTGTACGGAGCGGTTACATACACTAAAGATACTCACACTGTCGATCTCGGTGGAGCAGAGATTAGTTTGAAGGAAAAAGAAACGGTGCAGATTCCAATTTGGGCAGGTGTTGTCTCAATAGCGGTAGGCTGTGTGCTTCTGTTCTTGCCGGTTAAGAAAGGCTAGTTAGCTTTACCTGACAGCTGACGAAAACCCTCGAAATCGATCTCCATATCCTTACCACTACTCTATCAAGTACGCATCGTCATCTTGAGCTTGTTTTCTTGTGGTGCATTACAGTTGTACTCAGAGATCAAGAACCGGGCAGAAGTGTTGAAAGTGGAAATCTAAAGGATTTTCACGCGTTTCATGCCGGTTCAAGACGTCGGACTTTCGTCCAACAATAGCCGAAGACGGTTCTAAACAAATGTCTTTGCTTCAGACCGCAACGTCTCGAAAGGGTTATCCTGGGTCTTGAAGAACCGGCAGTCAAGGAGTACCAACATCCTTTTTGACTTTCAATCTCTAGTTCTTGCCACTGACACTAACCAACGTAGAGTGACCAAAGACCCCCCGGTCACCAAAGACCCCCAAAGACCCGAATAATCTGCCCGTTTGTAGAATGTTGAACTATGGAATTAGGTTCACCGAAAAGCTGATGCCGGGGCATTGCTTTCTCAGTCTGAATTGAAGTATTCAACCTTGACTGGAATACGCTTCTCGGCAGACTCGAGAATCGAAAGAACGACAAGCGAGGTGTTGATGGCGTCATCCAGCTTTATGAGGAACTCTTCTCCAGTCACCAGACAATCGATGAAATGTCGAATACTCTCATATGCAAAGCCTTTCGCCTTGCCGTGGACAAAATGGTTTACCAGCACATCAGGATGCTTGCTCTCGTTCTGAGTGAAGCACTCAATCATCTGGTTGTTGCTTAGATCAAGGTTCACCATTCCTTTACTGCCCGTGAAGTTGAATTTTATGTCGTTTACGCAAGGATTTGTGTTGGGCGTTATCCAGCTGTTCTCCATCGACGCTATACAACCGTTTCTGAAGGTCAGAATTGTCTGATATATGTCGGTTGTATCAAGCCCCAGATTTTTAAGGACACCTGAAGAACTGACAGAGTAAACAGTTTCGATTTCCTCGCCGAAAAACCATCTTAATGTATCTACCGAATGGCTACCCAAAAACCATAGAATAGATGATTTGCTCGACCATGGGAGCATATCTGTTGCGACCCAAAGAACGTCATTCAACCTGAAATAGGCGCTGACAGGGCTGCCGAGCTCACCATCATCAAGCATCTGCTTGGCGATTGCAAAGGGAGGGCTCCATCGATTGTGGAGATCGGTCATTATCCTTACGTTGTTCTCGCTCACCGCCTCAGATATCCTGATGAGGTCCTCTCTTGTTGTTGCAATTGGTTTCTCGATGAGGATATCCTTTCTAGCATTTGCGCAGTCTACCACAATCTCACCATGAGCGAAATCCGGAGTGACAATCGATACTGCGTCAAAGTCAAGCCCATTCAGCATTGTTCTATGGTCTGGAAAGACTCGTGGGATGCTGAATTCATCAGCGAACTTTTCGGCTCTCTCTACGTTCTGATCGCAAATGCCCACCAGTTCAACCTCTGGATGTTCCTTATATAGAAATGCATGAGTTCTTCCCCAAACACCTGCTCCTACAATTGCCACTTTCTTTTTCACTGGAGATACCCCCTTCACTAGGATTAGACAAGATTTCGTTCAGCGAATCACAACTTCTATTTCGCATTCAAAAGTTCTGTCCCACGGGAGGATGAATTTCTCAATCGATATTCGATTCTCTGAAGAGGAGAAATCGAAAATGTCAAGTTTCCTCCCACGAATGAATCTATCAAGGAACTCTTCTGCTTTAGGCATAAAGAGATTGTCTCTGAAGTCTTCAAAGAGTCCCTTGGATTTGCTGACTTTGTATATGTCGCCACCGGATTCATCGACCATTCTCTCCAGAGTGTTTCTGAGAACACCCTGGTAAAGATGGTCGTCAAGAAGCCGAGAGATGTAAAACTCGGCAAAAACCTTCTTTTCCACTTCACAAGAGCTGGAAGTGGCGGCCAGAGAAAGAAGAGTTCCCAGACTGTTTGAAGCTGTATTCCAGGCAGAGTATCCCCAGATGTTCTTCAGATCCAAACCCAGGTAAGTATCAACAAAGGAAGGATTAGAACCGTTCGCACAGAAAACGTCTAGTATGAAGACCCTCTGCTTCCGCTTACTTAGGTTTTTGAGAGCTTCAATCGAATCGTCTATTTTTGTGCCAGCAACCAGAATCCCGGTTGAAGAACCGGAAGACTGCCGCATCCCAAGAAGCTTCATATGAGATTCTACGTTCTTCCCAAACTCTCTGTCCTCGAAATCCATGATTTTTTCTCTTGTTTCTGGTGAGTCATAAATGACTTCGACGGGGTACTCTTGGTCTCGTCTGTAAGAAAGCATCTCCTGAATCACTTCATCTGCGCCGTTATGTATGAACACGCGGTCGTCTATGACATGGTCTTTCGCCATATCTTCAAGAATAGCCAGTTCTCTCTCCTGAGGGCCATGCTGAAAAGTGTCTTCTTGAGCTAATACTAGAAGATCTGCACAACCTGCTTTAACAAGCTTCAGACATTCCTTATTTACCTCGTGATTTCTCAAGCGGAGTTCACGATATCTGCCGACAAATCCTCTGGGTAGTTCCTCTTCTACGGCCTCGGCTTCTTTGATTCTTTCATTGCCTGAGAGCCATAGATAGTTGTTGAGCATCGTCCAAAGTTCCTTCGAGCCGGCCGATGAAACGGAGACAGATGCTCTTCTGACAATTGATGAAAGGAAAATTTCGGCATTTGGGAATCTTCTCCTCAGTTCTCTCACCGAGCTAAGTCTGTCGATAGCTGTTCTCGCACTGATTTCATCTTCTCTTGAGGCTATTAGACCGCCATAAGAAAGCATATCGACGGAGACTATGAATCTGTCCGCCTCTCTTGAAAGCATCCATCGGGCCAGTTCCTCGCAATTTCCCGGCCTCAAATATCTTCCGAGCAGGTTCTTATCGGGCAATTCGATCTCCAGACAATTCAGATCTGCTATCTTGGAAACCAGTTGGTAGTTTGGGGGTCTATCATCCATTGGAACAACTACTGTTTTCAAAGGATCCCTCCCATCTCAACGATCTCGCTCTGTATCAGGTCGATGTTCACATCTCTGACAAGTCTTCTGTGTTTCACAGCGAGTGCTGCAGTAATACCTGCAGCCATGCCGGTTGCGGTTGCAAGAGGGCTGGTTCTGACTGCGGAAAAGGCCGTATGATCTGCACTGATTGCTCTCCCGGCAAGAATGACATTTTCTAAGCCCTTTGGGATTAGCGAACGCATTGGAATATGGTATTCGCCGGGGTAAGGAATTGAGATCGTCTTCAACTCTGCCGAACTGGGCAAATGAATATCGATCGGATATGATCCAACGGCGATACTGTCATCAAAAGGTTTTCTATCGATCAAGTCATTCGTTTTCAGAACGTAATCCCCAACGATGTGAGTAGTCTCTCTAACTCCAATGTGACAGCCTGTTTGAATCAGGAATGAGTTTTCAAATCCAGGAATCTCTTTCTTAAGAAAATTCATGAATCTCCAAACATCTATGTTTCCATTGCTTTGAGCCTTAGTAAGCTCTTTGCTCGTGTTTGCATAACCAGGATATCTCGTTGTGTTCATAAATATCTGACCGGGATGATAGGGGATCTCGAAGAACAGAAGCCTGTCTCTTTTGAAGGATATTCCATAATCGTCAATTCTATTCATGAAGCTGAAGAAACCGGCAATTCCCAAATAGCTCAGGTCGGTATGCTCATCTATAACAAAATCATCTCTGTTTCCATTGACATAAGAAACAATCTCTTCTCGATTAACGCCTCCAATTCTCATCACCAGTGTCATTGGCTGGCAGCTGGAAGGGCTACCGTCTCCAATGTTGTAATAAGCTCCTGCACGAATAGAAAGATTTCCCCCACCCGTTGAATCGATGAAAACCTCTGCATTAACTCTGTTCTTCTCGCCAGTGCTTTCAGTTGTTATTGTTGAAATAGAGTCCCCCTCTCTTGATACACTTGCGACAAGTGAGTTGAACAGAAAGTCTACACCTTCCTCTACAAGCAGTTCAATTAGTGATGATTTCATTTTCTCGGGATCGAATGGTGTGATCGACTTCACAAAACCTATGGGATCATCTATGTGACCATAACTTCCTTGTACTGAAACGAGCCTATCGATCATCTCTTGACCTATTCCACCAATCACCTGTCTCGCAGGTGAATGAAAGGTCATCATCGGATTTACCAAAGCGGTAGTCAGTACCCCTCCAAATGACATGTCTTTCTCCAGAAGGAGCACTCTAGCTCCAATTCTGGAGGCTGCAATGGCTGCCGATACACCAGCCACGCCACCGCCAACAACTACAACATCGTAAACTAAATCCATCTCTTCACTTCCCAGTCTATTTGATTCCGGAGCTCAAAGCGGTATCTGTGAAGTATCTTTGAAAAACGAGAAAAACAATAATGACGGGTAGAACTGAAACCGTCGTCGCGGCCATCAGAGGGCCCCAATCAGCAGTGTACCTGTTCTTGAACACTTCCAGCCCAAGCTGCAGAGTCCTCATAGATCTGTCGCTTGTAACCACAAGGGGCCAGAGAAAATCATCCCAAGCTTGAGTGAATGTGAAAATTGCAAGGGCAGACATCGCAGGCCTTCCCAGTGGAAGAAAGATCTTTCTAAAGATTCCGAGTTCGGAGGCACCATCTATTCTGGCAGCCTCTGAAAGCTCCTTTGGAAACTGCATATAGAACTGCCTCATAATGAAAACCCCGAAAACAGTCATTATGTGGGGGATAACGAGACCAGCGTACGTGTTGAGAAGACCGGTGCCTCCCCTTCCCAGAATATCATTCCCACCCACGAGAGGGAATGATTTCACCATCAAGAAAGTTGGAACCAGGGTCACCTGAACGGGTATCATCATGGTACTCAAGAGAACTACGAATAGGACGTTCTTCAAGGGGAAATCAAGTCTGGCAAAGGCATAGCCTGCAAGAGAGCAGAACACCAGATTAAACGCCATCGAAATCAGTGATACTATGGCGCTGTTTAGAAAATAGTTGCTGAAGCCTCTGGCGGTAAGTGCCGATTGATAGTGTTCCAAAGTTACTGTCTTTGGTATGAATGTAGGCGGCCAGGCGAATAGCTCCGCATTCGGTTTTAGCGAGGAGATAACCATCCAGAAGAAAGGCGACCCGAATATGACTGCGGCAAGCGAAAGCAGTAATAAAGTTCTCAGCTTGTTTTTCTTCATTCTTAAGCCTCCTTCTGCTGACGTGATCGGAAGCTGACAACGGACAGGGTCATAATTATTATCCCAAGAACGAACGACATCGCGCTCGCATAGCCCATATCCATGTAGTCGAAAGCTGCTCTGTAAATAAGAAGTCCGACCGTTGTCGTAGACTGCAGCGGACCCCCTCCTGTCATGACGTACATCTCCGTGAAGGACTGAAGAGTGCTGATAATACCGACAATCAGTACATAGACATGAACCGGTCTTAGCAGAGGAAGAGTGATCCTGAAGAATCTTCGAACTGACGAGGCTCCATCGATCGCTGCTGCCTCATAGAGATTTCTTGAAATTCCCTGAAGACCGGCTAGATAGATAAGCATATTCCAGCCTGCTCCTCTCCATATCCTCATAGCAACAATTGAATGAAGCGCAGTGCTTGGATTTCTGAGAAAATTCACAGGCGGTATGTTGAAAAGTGAGAGAAGGAAATTCAATATGCCGATTTGAGGATCATAGAGCCAGATCCAGATCATACTTGCCGCAACCATAGGAGTAATAACCGGGAGGTAGTAAATTGCCCTGAAAACTCCCATTCCCTTCAGAGCGCTGTTGACGAGCAAGGCGAGCAGCAGAGAAATCAGCATGTTTAGAGGCAGGACTTCAATTGAGAATTGAAAAGTCACAAGAACCGCTCTCCAGAACTCCGAGTCACCAAATATCCGAAGGTAATTTTCAAGGCCAATGAACCTGGCGTCTCCAAAACCCGAGAATTTTGTTAGACTCAGAAAGAGAGAGACAAAGATCGGGACTATTTTGAAGATAAAGTTGTAAACAAGCACCGGTGCAATGAAGATCAAGGCTGTTACTGTTATTCGCCTCTTGAGTTTCCCCGCACTGCTCACGCGCCACCTCTTAGAAGACAAATGGCCGGCCGATCCGTGAGGGGAAGCCGGCCTTTGTAAAATTACTTAAGTTTGCTTATCTCCTCAGCTGCGCCATCTAGCGCGTCTTTCGGAGTAATGACTCCCATAATTGCTCGTTCGAGATACTTAGAGATAATATCTCTTGCTTGAACCCAGAAAGGAACATTAGGATTTCCGTAGGCGTATTTCGAGCCTTCTACAAATTTCATCAAATTTGGATCATTCGCTATGTACTCAGCCTCGACACCGGACTGTCTTGGTGGCAAACTGCCAAGAGCTGTGTTAATTTCTATTAGTCCTTCTTTTGATGTCAAAAAGGTAAGAGCCTTTGCAGTTGCTTCCAGATTCTTTGTGCTGTTCGAAACTATGAAGCCCGCGAAGGAGTAGAAACCGGCTCTCTCGTATCTTGCAGGTGGGAAAGAGAGGCGAATCTTGGAGTAAACGTCCGGGCTGTATTCCTTGATGGCAGCGAGAGATTCGTTGTTCATGAAACAGATCGCCGCTGTGCCCGCCGCAATCGGCGCAAGATTTCCGACCGGGGTAAGACCGTATTCAGAGGCGACCTTGGCCTCCCGTATCAGGTCTACGTAATATTCTAGAGCCTCCACTCCGGACTGGTCATTGAATGTCGGATTGAAGTCGTTGTCGAAGAGAGCGCCGTTGTTCGCAATGAGGAAGCCTGTCCATACTTGCTGAAGATCAATCCCCGATACAGGAATGTCCAAACCTGCCCTAACTAGCCTTCCCGACTCATAAATCGTCAGTGCCTCGGCATAGGCTCTTAGCTGTTCCCAGGTTAACGGCGGTTCATCGGGGTCGAGACCGCTCTCAACGAAGAAGTCTTCCCTGTAGGCGAGAAGTCTGCCAGAGCCGAACACTGGAACCATAAAGTTCTTGCCTCGGTAAAGACCAACACTCAGAGTACCCCCAAAATCCTCTGGATCCTCGAGCTTGTCGATGAGGCTGTCGATGCTCATTATTACACCCGTTTCCGCAAATCCTGCAATGGCGGCCTGACCATGCATGAATATGTCGGGTCCTATGCCGCCAGCAAAGGCGGTGGTCAGTTTCGTGGAAAGCTCGCCCCACGGTATGTACTCTACAGCGAGTTCAATATCAGGGTTGCCTTTCTCAAAGGCAGGAACTAGTCGATCGTCCACGGCCTCCATCAAGGCCTCCGGTGTACCTGCAAACCAAACTGTGACCTTCGTCTTGCCAAGAGCTGTGAAACCCAGAGCAAGACAGATGATCATAATCAATAACCATTTTTTCATTGCCACACCTCCTTGTCATTCTCTGGCAATCTCGCTGAACTCCCTGACAGTCCGCGAAAAACTTCCTATATCGGTTCCAGTTACTATTGGGCCGATTATCAGGCCCTTGAAGCCAAGACTGAGAATTCTGTCTGCATCGTCAACGGTAATCCTTTTTTGGGTCGGGATAAAGGAAGGCAGTCCTGAAAGCTCTAGTACTTCCAGGTATTTGAGAAGGTCCTCCAAAGAAAGGTCTTTCCCGTAGTCTTTTGGGTCGATGATCGATATCTCTACCGCATCTGCCCCCGATCTTCTTAGATGTGAGGCCATCGATCTGCAATATGTATGATTAAGAGCAAGCATCTTGCAGAGATCGTTTTTCAAAATGTAGAGCGGGGCGTAGTCGACATAGACATCAAAGAAACTCAGACCGAATTCACCCATTTCCCTTAACTCATCTTCTGACGCCATTGCCTCCGCTCCTGGAACGATTCCCATGCAGCAGCCAAGAGTGGAATAAATGTACTTCACCGTCTCTCTAACATCGGTCCATGTAACATGAGCCTTTCCCGTTACTCTGTGCTTCACATTTATGTGAAGCTTAATTGCGTCGGCCCCGTTCTCAACGGCAGCTCTTGCGTACTCGAGACTGTTTTCGGGAAGACTGACTACCAAGAGTCTGTCTTTAGAACCCATTAGCTCTCTGAAATGCATTACTTCTCCCCCCTTAGAGTTTCACCTTCCATCAAGAACGGTTCCACAAACACAACTCCCTTTGATTCGGAATTGCCATCCATCAATTCCTGAAGCAGGGTTACGGCGATTCTTCCAAGAAGATAGGGATTCAGTGCGACGGTAGTTATTCTTGGTGAGATCATTTTGCAGAAATCTAGTCCTCCAAATCCAATAACGCCTATCTCTGAAGGAATAGAGACCTTCCTTTCTTGCAGAGCCTCGATCACACCTTTTGCAAGCCAATCGGTCGTGCAGAAAATGACTTCCTTCTTTCCCGGTGTTATGGAATGACTTTCGATGGCTTGTCTTCCGTCTCTCTCTTCGAAGGAGTTGCATTCAATAATTTTCACCTGGTCAAATGGGAAGCTGTTTTCGCTCAAACATTTGAAGAAGCCTTCCAGTCTGTCGGCGAATGTCGAGACGTTTCTTGGTCCTGTGATAATGGTAATTGAGGAGTAGTCATGTTTGATAATCTCATTTGCGGCGAGATAGCCACCTCTCGCATTGTCATTGTTTACAGAAGCTAAGTATTCCAGACCTGCATATTTGCCTATTAAGACTACCGGAATCTTTACCGCCGATAGGAACGTTTTTAGATCGTCAGGCATGGGGATGCCTCCAACGATCAAGCCTTCGACAAGATCAAGTGGAATAAGCGATTCATCGAAGCTCTTTCTGCTTCTAATTGACTGAACCAGGCAGTGAATATCCGACCCTCCAGCTCCTCTCAATATTCCTCGCTGGACTCCAGAGAAGAATTCGTCGCTTTCGATTGATCTGTGAGGATTGCTAACAAAGAACATGACAACCTTACTCCCAGGCCAATTGGCTATCTCACCTGAGTATCCGAGCTTCTTTGCAATTCTCAAGACCTTCTTCTTTGTGGCTTCGCTGATTCGTCCGTCATTGTTAAGTACTCTTGATACGGTCGAAATGGATACGCCAGACGCTTCAGAGATCTCTCTTAGAGTCGCCACAGTAATTACCTCCATTGATTGAATGTCTTATGCAAATTATGCAAACTTGGAAACTTCAAGTCATTCTATCAATTGCGGGAAAAATAAACTAATGTCAAAGAATTCCTTCAGAGAACCCTTCCGCCGCCTATTCCTTGTTATTTGTGATTACTGTGGATATTCTCAAGATTTCGTTGCAAGGAAGGGAAATTGGTTTGTGCAAAAGATGCAAAGCAATCGAAATGCGTTGACCAGAAGGATTACAAGGCACCTCTCTGTATAGTGTCTCAAAACTCGGTTTTCTTTAGGTGTATGCGTCCCTGATGCTCTTTATTGCATTACAGGTTCAAATCTCCAGCGTATTCACCTAATTGCCAAAGGCTACTAATAACTGTGAATAACGAATGTCTACTAAATTTAGTTCCCAATTGATAAAGGGCTCAGCTCAAATTCTATGAATAGAAATGAAGTGTGCGATAATGCCAATAATGGCGTCTTGTCTTGAAGATTTGGATATCATACTTGTTGGGAGGTTCTTGTGAACAGCTTGCAATAAACTAAAGTTGCATTTAAAGCTTGGTTGATCCTCTAAGATCGCGCAACAAAGGAGGGCATTATGTGGAGTAACTATCAGAAGAGTAGAATTGTCTATCTTCGGGATCTCTTGGAGATGGGTATAGAATACACTGGACCTGATTTTGATCGCGAGAAGCTTCTGAACGAGTCTTGTTCGGGCACTTTCGATAAACTTTCGAAGCTCTTGTCCGAAGTATTTGCTCTGGACTATGAAATCGTTAAGGAGAGCGAATTCTTTGTACTTTACTACTGGAGTGTTTTTATCTGGGACGAAACCACACCATTCGACACGAGGTTCGCTGCGGCGAAAGAGATCGTCAGTATTGGCAACAAGCTCCGACATGAGAATCTGAATAATTTGCCTGATAAGGCTTCTGCGGGTTTAGATGTTGAAGAGTCAGTCTACGAAGCAATGGGGGTAAATGAATTCAGAGGACCTGAAATGGCCCGATGGTATTATCTTGCAGGTCTCAGCGTGCTTTCATATTTCCTTCATCATACTGGGAAAATTGATTCGGAGATTGAAGATGCTGAACAGAAAGAACTTGAGTATGAAGCAGTGAGGCTGGCGAAATACTGTCCAAGGTTCTACTTGCAGTACGTGAATCCTTATTCCGATGTTGTGTTCGGGCTTATTGAGCCTGTGATGGCGCACTATGCCCTTGGTCTGAACAAAGATGTGGAAGTTCCTCTCCTGCAATATATTTTCGAAGATACTCCTGCCGGGTCGATGGCAGGATATGGTGCGTCTGCACTTGCACTTGTATGTCTTCTGGCGAATGAGGATCAGCAAATAAGGAGGAACACCGCCGCTGTCGCAGAAAATCTGCTTGAGTGGAGTGAAGACCAGATCAGCCCTCTGTATATCATTGCAAAGAATTCGATCGTTGACGATTCTCTTACAATGATTATTGGCGAAATTGTGCGTAATACAGATTTCTCTCATTCAGGAAGACCGATTCTGAATTTTCTTAGAATGCTTCTGGGAAGCAAGGAAAAGAAAGAAGTGACAGATATAGTGTGCGGATTGTGCTCTGTCCTCCTCGAAAGTGAACTTCTCCCCAAGTCTAAACCCCTCGAGGATCTGATCACATTTGTTACTGAACTGAAAACCGACTCAAATACCAAGTTAGCTGTGGCTCTTGTTGCACAGAAGGCGGGCTACTCATCCAGAGCAACAGCTCTTCAAGAAATGCTTTCGAAGTCTGATCGGAAGCGTTATGATCGATTTCTTTCCGATTCGAAAGCTCCACCGGTACTCCCGATAGATCTATCGTTGAGCATGAAAATCGCTCCTCTTCTTGAAAAGGCCTATCATTCAACAAAGTATCTACACAAGATCATTCTTGAGGAAAGAGAAGCACTTCTTCCCGGCTTAACCGTTCTGCATTCCGGGGATTCTCCCACAATCGAGTACAACCTCCCACCAGGAAATTACAAATTGATGAGACTCGCTTCTATACGTGATAATTCTGAAAGGGTTGTTCGGATGGAGAACGCACTTGAGAGAGACCCATACGAATTTCAACTCTACTCAATGCTGGCTAATAGTTACTCTGAGATAGGTTTAAACAATCAATGCCAATACACTCTGGAAGCCGGTTATTCAAAAGTGGAAAATCTATTAGATGAAATTGAATCGGAGTCTTACTCGCTCGAGTATGATCGTATGAACAACAGGCCCCTGCTGGATCTACTAGTTGACTATGCTGACTTTCTGAGAATTAGAGTAGGTGACCAGGCGCGAGCGATAGAAATCTATGAAATGCTACTCGATATAGACCGGGAAGACAGAGTGCACGCAAAGCACGGCCTTCTTAACAGCTTATTCAGACAGAAAAACTTCATGAAAGCCGAGAAGTTGCTAGAACGCCATTCTAGAGAGGAAGACGTAGATTTTCTAATGGGGCGTGCGTTCATTAGCATTATAAGAAACAGAAAGCAGGATGCCAATTTGTACCTTCTTCGCGCAACAAAAATGAATCCTGAAATTGTTGAGATGCTTTACAGAGAGATCGGACCCGAAAAGTTCGAAGAATCCCTGGACAGAGACGAAGAGCGGGAAGCTTTGATGTATGCCCTAGACTATCGTAGGATCTGGGAATCCAGTCCGAAGGCATACAACTGGCTAAAGTCTCGCAGGATACCCGACTGAGCAGGGCACTCCTGCTCGGTTTGCTTGGCCGGTAAGAGCCTGCACCGGCTGGCCTTTGCTTCTCTCAAAGGACTCGTGGAGATTTCCATCGTTTGCAGCTCAGAATCAATAGAAGGAATTCGGTCTTTGTTTCATCAATGTTAAAAATGGAGTCACCAAAGAAAAAAAGAGACATACCTGGACTAGAGAATGCACCTTGCATAGTGATTCTCACCGATTTTCTTCATTGGCGGTATCTCGAGATAACACGCCTCTTTGGCGAACGGGCAACGTGGATGGAAACGGCAGCCACCTGGCGGATCGATCAGCGAGGGGATGTCTCCTCCGGTTGTCAGCGGATTCCGCTTGAGTCCAATTTCAGGAGAGGGAGCAGCAGACTTCAACAGTCTCGTGTACGGATGAAAAGAGTTGTTTATTACCTCTTCTACAGGACCGATCTCCATGATCATGCCGGCATACATAACGATTATCCTGTCGCTCATATAACGGGCGCCTGCTAGATCATGAGTTATGTATATGAAAGATACTCCATGTCGTTCTTTGAGGTTCAGCATCATGTTCATAATGCTCATCCTGTTTGATACGTCGAGCATTGAAGTGGGCTCATCAGCCAGAATAAGGTCGGGCTCGACAGAGAAGGCTCTGGCGATATTTACCCTTTGTCTCTGACCGCCAGATAGTTCATGAGGAAACTTCCGAGTGAACTGCTCGGGTGGCTCAAGGCCTACCTGAACGAGGATGTTGTCTACCATTTCCTGTACCGATCTCTTTTCTTTCGCAATCCTGTGAATAATGAAGGGCCGTTCCATAATTCCGCCAACCGTTCTGGTCGGATTCAAGGCCCCGAAAGGGTCCTGAAATATCATTTGGACCCTCTTGTGATGTTTCAGCTCTTCTTTTCGTGACATGGTGCCGCTTAATTCTCTTCCTTCAAACGCCACTCTGCCTGCCGTTTGTCTGTAGATCCTGCTTATTACGTTTGCCGTTGTGGTTTTTCCGCTGCCGGACTCTCCAACTATCGCGAGCACTTCTCCTTTTCGCAGAGAAAAAGAAACGTCGTCCATAGCATGAACAACCTTTCCACGCATTCTGAAAGAGTTCAGGGGAAAGTGTTTGTTGACTCCTTCAAGAACCAGGATATTCTCGTTCACAGGATCTCAGCTCCTTTGTGAAGAAAACAAGCGACACTATGGCGATCGTCTATTCTCTCCAAAACGGGACAGGACTCTCTGCAAATAGGCATTGCCTGCGGACAACGAGGGTGAAATCTACAGCCCTCAGGCGGCTTCAAAAGATCGGGAGGCTTTCCCTCGATACCGCCCATCCGTTTTATCTTACCTGTGAGGGATGGGAAGGAGTTCATAAGCCCTCTCGTGTATGGGTGCAGAGGCCGATTGAAAAGAGATTCGGAGGCTCCATACTCCACTATCTTGCCCGCATACATTATTGCCAAAGTATCACTGATCTCCACGAGTAAAGAGAGATCGTGAGTGATGAATATAACTGAGAAGCCCAGAGCCTTCCTCAGTTCCTGTATCTTCTCGATTATCGTTCGCTGCACTACAACATCCAGCGCTGTCGTCGGCTCGTCCATTATGATCAACTCGGGGTCCAGAATCAAGGCCATCGCTATCATGACCCTCTGTTTCATTCCACCCGAAAGCTGATGTGGGTAAGAGTTGAATCTGTCCGTGGAAATATCTACCAGTTTCAGTACTTCAATCGCCCTCTCGCGAGCGTCGGACTGTGTAACTTCTTCGTGAGCGTGTATAACATCAGTTAGCTGCTCACCGACTGAAAGAACTGGATTGAGCGCATTCATGGCTGATTGAAAGGCCATCGAAATATCTACCCAGCGTATCTTCTTCATCTGTTCTTCGCTAAGTCCCACTAGATCGATGCCTTTGAACAAGAGGCTTCCGCCTTCGATTGTAGCGTTGTCTTTGAGAAGCCGCATAATTGCATATGCCAGCGTTGATTTTCCACATCCCGATTCACCCGCTATGCCGAGGAAGCCACCTCTATCCAGGTCAAATGAGACGTCGTCCACAGCGTGGACGAAGCCGCTTTTGATCCTGTAACCCGCTACTAGATTCTTGCATTGAAGTAATTGAGTCTTCTCGAGTCTTTCCAACTGAATCATCTCTTTCTAAGCTTGGGATTTGAAATCTCGTCGATGGCAAAGTTCATGAGCGCAAAGGAAGTGCCGATCAAGGCTATGCAGATACCTGGAGGAAGGAACCACCACCATGCTCCCGACAGCAGAGCTCCGCTGTTCTGGGCCCAGTAAAGGATTGTTCCCCAGCTCACTATCGATACATTGCCCAATCCCAAGAACTCAAGGGTAGCCTCTCCCATGATTGCTGCCATCGTCGATGTGAAGAAGGACGCCATTACCAGTGAGATCATATTCGGTAGTATCTCCCTGAATACTATGTATAGCGGTTTCTCACCAAGAATTCTGGATACTCTTACGAAATCTCTGTTCTTGAGACTGACGACCTGAGAACGTAGTATTCTCGTAGGCCAGGGCCAGCTGGTGAGTCCAAGTATAAGGACTATCGGGATTACTCCCTTTACGGTTATGTATGCGGCAATGACGATCATCAGGGGGAGACTTGGGATAACGAGGAAAACGTTCGTAAACAGAGATATGATGTCATCCACAACGCCCCCGAAATATCCGGCTACAAGCGCAAGTGTGAGGGCAAGAACCGTAGTGAACAGTCCAGTTACAAGCCCTACGGAAAGCGTGATTCTCGTCCCGTAAACCATCTGAGAGAAGAGATCCTGCCCGGCCTTTGTCGTCCCCAGCAAATGCTGTCCTGAAGGCCTGGCATTTAGCGGGAGTTTCGTTGTGACTTTTTCATATGTGGTCGTGATCGACTGAGTGTAGACTCTTCGTTCTGTGAACTCATCGATCTGCTCCCTTTCAACCGTTGTGGTTCTGCCCATCTCTTCGTCTACTATCCTGAGGACATCGACCTTGTTCGTCTTTGGATCGTAAGGAGCGATAAGCGGGGCGAAGATCGCAACTCCGGAGAAAAAGACGAGTATCATAAGCCCGAACAAGGCCTTTCGATTCTCTACGAAGAGAGAAAAAGTGTCTCTTAACATCACCTGCCACCGTCCCGGACACGGGGATCGAGAATCAGAATAGCGATATCCGCGATGAAATTTGCGACGAGAACGGCCACAGAGATGAAAAGGAAAATAGCCTGCATTAGAGGATAATCCTTGCTTTGAACTGCCTGATAAAGCATCAGTCCCACTCCCGGGTAGGCAAATACCATTTCAGTCAATAAACCTCCTCCAACGACAAATCCCAGAGACATCGCAAAACCCGTTATAGATGGCAGTATGGCATTTTTTGCAGCGTAGAGAGTCTTTATCCTACTCAGTGGGAGTCCCTTAGCTTCGGCAACTGTGATGTAGTCTTCGGCCAGTACGTTGATCATGTTGTTCCTCATAGTGAGTATCCATGCGCCCATCGACGAGATTACGATAGTCAGAGCCGGAAGTATGGCGTGCTTGAGAACGGAAAGATAAAATTCCATTGTTCCCCTCTGAAGCTGAGGCGTATAGGCATTTCCTAGGGGAAATACAGGCAGTCTGAAAGCCAGAAAATATATAAGAAGCAACCCGAGCCAAAAATACGGGAAGGAACGCACGAAAATGAAGAGCCCGACAGTAAAGGAAGCGAGTTTCGTGTTGCGTTTCCATGCAACGCCTACTCCAATCACTGTGCCCAGAAAGAAACTGATGATCGTTGCCGTACCCATAAGCCCAACGGTCCAGGGAACGGCGACCTGCAAGACTCTCCAAACTGGAGTCGGGAATCTGGAGATAGATATTCCCAGATCGCCCTTTAGGAGGTTGAGAAGATACTTTCCGTATTGGAGAAGCAGCGGGTCGGTAGAATCGACACCAAAGGCAGCCCTAATTGCTTCGAGCGATTCCAGAGGAATACCTTGCATCTTGTCGATCAGATCCTGTGCAGGATCACCGGGCATCATTCTCGGAATGAAAAAATTAAGAGTAATTGCAACAAACAGGGCAAATAGCAACAGTCCGATCTTTCTTGCGAAGTAAGCCAATACTGTTCAGAAAGCTTCTTCCTTATGCGGGAAGCAGCCTTCCTTACCCCCTCTCGTGAATGTGGATGAACCTCGCGGGCAACTGCCGCCCGCGAGGTTGCACAAAAAAACTACCTCAGGTGTACAGAAAGCAAGATCGGCATCTTGTCCATCCCGGTCGGTCTTGGCTCTGCGTATGGGTTCTCTGCACTCGGCCAGCCAACGAAATTCCTTGTGCTGTACTCGAACCAAACGGGGTTGAAGAACATAGGTACGGAGGGAAGATCTCTCAGGAAGATCGTTATAACCTCTTCCATTATCTCATCCTGGGCTTGTGGATCTGTCTGCTTCTTATAACTATCGAGCAGTTCGTCGATCTTGTCGTTTTTGTAACGCATTCCGTAGTAATTGCCCGCGTTTTCTCCTATTGGCGCCCAATGCTTGGAATGTACCCAGTTGTCGAACTGGTAATAAGGGCTGGTTCCAGTGACGGAGATTCCGAAAAGTATTTCGTAGTTTCCGTTGAACATCATGTCTTTGTAAGGAGAAGGCCAAGCGGCGAGAGTAACGATAGCCTCGATTCCGACCTCTTTCAGTTGCCTTGCAACCTCTTCGGCTCCCATTATCCAGTCGGTCCAGCCTGTAGGCACATAGAGATTCAGTGAGAGAGCCTTGCCATCCTTCTCGTAAATTCCACTTCTATTAAGCTTGTAGCCTTCATTTTCAATGAGATATCTTGCGTAGTCTGGATCGTATTCTATGCCGTATTCACTGAGACCCTTCTCGGCCAGCCTAAGGTAACTTGCCTTTACACCGGCTAACGAGGCGGGGACAGCTCCACTGGCCATTATCCTGGTTATCTCGAATGGGTCTATCGCTGCGGCTATAGCCGCCCTCAAATTGTAGCTATCGAATGGCCACTTAAGATTGTTAAGATTCAAGAAGACCAGGTTCCCTTCGGGGAGCCAGTATTTGAAGTGCTCGGGGTCGGCCTTTACGAATACCTCATCGATATTGGCAACAAAGTAGCCCGCCCAGTCGAATTCGCCCCTGGCGAGTCTTAGAGAAACCTGCTCGTTGGTTGTAGTTAGTGTCAGGACTTCGTCTATGTAAGGAAGAGGTTTGCCGTCTTCACCAATTTGCCAGTAATTTGGATTTCTGACCACACTAAACGATTGTTCGCTGAATGAGCCTTCCTTCAGAATAAATGGTCCGGTGCCTACGGGAATTCCTTCGCCGATCCAGGTTAGAGGATCATCGACTTTCGACCAGATGTGCTCGGGAACTATGAAGAGACTCGAGAATCTCTGGATGATAGTTGTGTCTACAGATGAAAATGTGAAAGTCACAGTCATCGGCTCGTCAGATCGAACTCCGGTGACTCCCGTTGACCAGAGATTTGCGACGTCTAATGCCCTGTTGTCTTTCCCCAGTCCGACTGTGAATAGAACGTCTTTCTCCGTGAAGAGCATCCCGTCATTCCACAAAACTCCCTCTCTCAGATTGAAAGTCAGCTCCAGAAGGTCGTCGGACCAGTCATAGCTTTCTGCAAGCCAGTTCATGATCCTTCCCGTCATCGGGTTGAAGTATATGAGAGTCTCGTAGAAACCACCAATTGCCATCTCATTGGTGTTCGGCGAGAAGGGGTTGAAGTTCTCGATCAGAATCCCCTGTTTGATCGAGGTAATTCTAAGGGTACCTCCTCTCTTGATCTCGGCGGCGAATAGACTCGCTGAAATCACTAGTGAAACAATAGTCAAGATTACAAGAACCTTTTTCATGAGTTTCACCCCTTTTACAGATTTTGACACATCATTATTATAGACAGTAAGGTGTCAAATTCCAAAGTCAAACATAGCCCTTCAGATGCAGCGCCATGCTTTGAAGAGCCGTCCTTCGTTGACCGCATCAGATCATGAACCAGTCCTTCGAAGAGCAGTTGCAAGTTGTCTGTTCCAAGTTGCCTAGAGTAAGAAAACGACAAATGCCGTCATCTGAAATTGTTTTAGCATCTCGATCCTTCAATAAGACGAGTCGAGAAAGAGCATTGTCGAGAGTTCGCTGTGCTCACCGAGAGGACGAGATTGATTATCGTTGTCCGTTATCGAGATCATGAACCAGATCCCATATAGGAACCCTTAACAGGAGCACTTCAGGGCAGGCTCTACGGGATGACGAAGCGAGGCACTTCCGAAAAGCCTCTTCGTGATAATGATACAAGAAGTCTTCGAAAAGCCACTATCGGGATAATTTCATCAGTAACACTTATAATTGTTAATGTGCCAGTTGCTTCTGTTCGCCAGACCCCAGACCCCGTACTCGATACCCTACTCTTAATTCCGTCATTCTCGTGTATTGTCATAAGAGAGAGAGTATAGAATGAGGGTAGAGGGAGTAGCCAGTCGTCATTCTTAGGCTTAGAGCCTGTAGCTCAGATTGGGCACCCTTCTTAACACGATTGAGAGTAATGGTCGAAAACGCCGCATCCCGTCGTGAACTTGTTTCAGAATCCAGTTCTTGCATTGTGAGTTTGGTTCGCATTCTTGCAACTGACAACTTGCAGCTTGGAACTGTTCCTTTGCTCTTTCCGGCCACCAACCGGTGAGTAGCCCAGGGGGGTTTCACCCCCAGGCTCTCTCAGAACCGGACTTGAACCTCTCGATTCATCCGGCTCCCATTATCCAGCCATATAGAATATCCCCATTGTCCAGTGTACAAATAGATGAGGCTCCCTGCGAGCAAGAGCTTGGAGCCATTTACCCGCTTTTGTGAGGCCTCTCCTTTTCTTGTACTTGTTTCTTACCCA